>NZ_JAOTQT010000028.1:0-101558 GCF_025685725.1 Burkholderia sp. BKH01
GCTCGGGGCGCTCGAGCGCGCGCCGGAACGCGGCGGCCTCGTTCGCGCCGGCCGCCCATTCGCCGCGTGCGACGCCGAGGCCGGCGCGCGCGTCGCCGAGCGAGCCGGACACCCAGACGTCGTCGCCGTCGCGCGCGGCATCGCGCCGCAGCACCGCGTCGGGCGCGACTTCGCCGAATACGGTCACGCACAGGTTCAGCGGCCCGCTCGTCGTGTCGCCGCCGATCAGCTCGCAGCCGAACCGCTCGGCGAGCGCGAACAGCCCGTTGCTGAACGCCTCGAGCCACGCCGCGTCGGCACGCGGCAGCGCGCACGCGAGCGTGAATGCGCGCGGCTCGGCGCCCATCGCCGCGAGGTCGGACAGGTTGACCGCGAGCGTCTTGTGGCCGAGCGCGTCGGGTGCGACGTCGGGGAAGAAGTGGCGGCCTTCGACCAGCATGTCCGTCGAAATGGCCAGCAATTTCCCGGATCGAGGCGCGATCAGTGCGCAATCGTCGCCGATGCCGAGCGTCGACGCGCGTGCGCCCTGTGCCGCGCGGCGCGCGAAGAAGCGATCGATCAGCGAAAACTCGGAGAGGGCGGCTGGCACGGCGGGTGGATCCGATACGGTTCAGGGAACGGCATTGTACGAGGCGAACGGCGGCGTTCCTGCACCGTTCAGTTCATTTTTGTCGCGGCTGTTGCACCCGAATCGCCGGTCTGGCGGCCTTCGATTGGCGCTACAATGCCGTCGAACAGTTATTCTAATCCGCCCGTCACGAGACACATGTCCACCCAAGCCTCTTCCAAAGCCAAGCTCCGCGAAGCCGCGCTCGATTATCACGAATTCCCGACCCCCGGGAAGATCGCGATCGCCCCGACCAAGCAGATGATCAACCAGCGCGACCTCGCGCTCGCGTATTCGCCGGGCGTGGCGTATGCGTGCGAGGAGATCGTCGAGAACCCGCTCAACGCGGCACGTTTCACCGCGCGCAGCAACCTGGTCGGCGTCGTCACGAACGGCACGGCGGTGCTCGGTCTCGGCAACATCGGCCCGCTCGCGTCGAAGCCGGTGATGGAAGGCAAGGCCGTGCTGTTCAAGAAGTTCGCCGGCATCGACGTGTTCGACATCGAGCTGAACGAGTCGGACCCGCACAAGCTCGTCGACGTGATCGCCGCGCTGGAGCCGACCTTCGGCGGGATCAACCTGGAAGACATCAAGGCGCCGGACTGCTTCATCGTCGAGCGCGAAGCGCGCAAGCGGATGAAGATCCCGGTGTTCCACGACGACCAGCACGGCACCGCGATCGTCGTGGCCGCGGCCGTCACGAACGGCCTGAAGGTCGTCGGCAAGGACATCAAGAAGGTGAAGCTCGTCGCGTCCGGCGCGGGCGCGGCCGCGCTCGCGTGTCTCGACCTGCTGGTCGACATCGGCCTGCCGCTCGAGAACATCACGGTGACCGACCTGGCCGGCGTGGTCTACAAGGGCCGCACCGAGCTGATGGACCCGGACAAGGAGCGTTTCGCGCGCGAAACCGAAGCACGTACGCTGGCCGAAGTGATCGACGGCGCGGACATCTTCCTCGGCCTGTCGGCCGCGGGCGTGCTGAAGCAGGAGATGGTGAAGGGCATGGCCGAGCGCCCGCTGATCCTCGCGCTCGCGAACCCGACGCCTGAAATCCTGCCGGAGCTCGCGCTCGAAGTGCGCCCCGACGCGATTCTCGCGACCGGCCGCACCGACTACCCGAACCAGGTCAACAACGTCCTGTGCTTCCCGTTCATCTTCCGCGGCGCGCTCGACGTCGGCGCGACGACGATCACGCGTGAAATGGAGATCGCCGTGGTCAACGCGATCGCCGAGCTCGCGCAGCACGAGCAGAGCGACATCGTCGCGACCGCGTACGGCATCCAGGATCTGTCGTTCGGGCCCGAATACCTGATTCCGAAGCCGTTCGATCCGCGCCTGATCGTGAAGATCGCACCGGCCGTCGCGCAGGCCGCGATGGATGGCGGCGTCGCGACGCGCCCGATCGAGGACATGGAGGCATACCGCGTCCATCTGCAGCAGTTCGTGTATCACAGCGGCACGACGATGAAGCCGATCTTCCAGATCGCGCGCGCGGCGCCTGAAGAGAAGAAGCGCGTGGTGTTCGCGGAAGGCGAAGAAGAGCGCGTGTTGCGCGCCGTTCAGATCATCGTCGACGAAAAACTCGCGAAACCGATCCTGATCGGCCGTCCGTCGGTGATCGAGCACCGTATCCAGCGCTACGGCCTGCGCCTGAACCCGGGCGTCGACTTCACGGTCGTCAACACCGAGCACGACGAGCGCTACCGCGACTTCTGGCAGTCGTACCACAAGCTGATGGCGCGCAAGGGCATCAGCGAGCAGCTCGCGCGCGTCGAGATGCGCCGCCGCACGACGCTGATCGGCGCCATGCTGGTGAAGCGGGGTGAGGCGGACGGGATGATCTGCGGCACGATCAGCACCACGCACCGCCACCTGCACTTCATCGATCAGGTGATCGGCAAGCGCCCCGGCTGCAGCGTCTATGCGGCGATGAACGGCCTCGTGCTGCCGGGCCGCCAGATCTTCCTGGTCGACACGCACGTGAACGTCGATCCGACCCCGGAGCAACTGGCCGAGATCACGATCATGGCCGCGGAAGAAGTGCGCCGCTTCGGCATCGAGCCGAAGGTCGCGCTGCTGTCGCACTCCAATTTCGGCACGAGCAACGCACCTTCGGCGCAGAAGATGCGCGATACGCTCGCGATCCTGCAGAAAACCGCACCGGAGCTGAAGGTCGACGGCGAGATGCACGGCGACGTCGCGCTTGACGCCGCGCTGCGCAAGGAAATCCTGCCGGAATCGACGCTGGAAGGCGACGCGAACCTGCTGATCCTGCCGAACATCGACGCCGCGAACATCGCGTACAACCTGCTGAAGACGGCCGCCGGCAACAACATCGCGATCGGCCCGATCCTGCTGGGTGCTGCCCAGCCGGTGCATGTGCTGACCGAATCGGCGACCGTTCGCCGCATCGTCAACATGGCGGCGCTGCTGGTCGCCGACGTGAACGCGGCGCGCTGAGCAAAACGAACGCGCCAGGCCGGTCGAACCGGCGTGGCGCGTCGGGCGAAATTGTAAACAAAAGCAAAAAGAGGCGTGCCCGCCATGGGCACGCCGTCGGGCAGGGCGCAAACGCGCTTCCCTCAAAGCAACAGCAGCATCTCTCCACTCCGGGTAGCGAGCGCGGCAAGGAGGCAGGGTCTTGCCATACGAGAGATGCCGCTCGTATTTTATCTCATGTAAGATAAATGTAGTGTAAATTCGGTAAGAAATACGCAAATCCGCGCGTCGTCGGGCTTTCGATTCCCAAACGGACATTGATTCGCGCGGCCAATAACGCTACGCTAACGCCTTTGTTGGTCGTCAACTACTTGATTTAACAGCGGGAACCCTGGTTCATGGCACGCAAGTGGCTCCGCAACGGCGCGCTCGCGTCCGTCTTCGCGATGTTCGCGATGGGTATCGTCGGCACGCCGACGGGCAGTCTGGTTTCCGCCGCTTACGCACGGGAGGCCGTTTCGGCCGACGTGGCCGCCAGCGGGCTCGATACGATCCCGACCGCCCGTCTTCCGCGCGAGGCCGTGACCACGCTGGGCCTGATCGGCGCGGGCGGCCCCTATCCGTACGAGAAAGACGGCGTCGTGTTCGGCAACCGCGAGCGGATCCTGCCGAAGGCGAAGCGCGGCTACTACCATGAGTACACGGTGCCGACGCCGCGTGCCCGCAATCGCGGCGCGCGCCGGATCGTCTGTGGCGGGCCATTGCGCCGGATCGACAACTGTTATTACACGGGCGACCACTACAACAGTTTTAAACGTATTGTTGAATGACTTCGGGACGAATGGCATGAGCGACTCCATCTACGCGCACGATTCGGCGGCGGCGGAACTGTTCGCGGCCGGCGACGGCAACCTGTTTCAGCGCGTGATTCAACTGAACGCGGCGGCACAGGCCGTCGGCGCGCCGGAGCAACAGGAAGCCGAGCCCGGGCTTTCATCGAACGAGGAGCCTATGAGCCTTTTCACGACCGTGCGACCCAATCTCGTGCAGTCGATCCGCGCGTTCCGCGTGCAGGATCTCGCCGACGAAGCAGGTCGGCTCGGCCAGCACTTCCTGTACGCGTATTGCGGCGCCGCGCAGTCGAAGCAGGAAGTGATGGAAACGATCGCGACGTCGTTCCTGTTCCCGAAGCATTTCGGGAAGAACTACGACGCGCTGTACGACTGCCTGACCGACCTCGTCGCAAAGGCCGGCGCGCAGCCCGGTTTCGTGATCGTCCTCGAAGGGCTGCCGATCGCGCAGAAATTCGACAAGGAAGGGCGCGAGACGCTGCTCGACGTGTTCCGCGAGGCCGCCGAGTTCTGGGCCGAGCGCAAGGTCGCGTTCCGCGTGTTCTACTCGTTCGCGTAAGCGCGAATCGGCCCGCGGCCTTCCGCGGCCGGCCCGGCGAAAAGCCCGCTTCGAGCGGGCTTTTTTGCGTCCGCGCGTTTCGTGCCTGCTTGCCGGGCCCGACAAAATCCTTTCATCGGGCACTCTTTTTTTGAGACAATCGCCCGGCCGCGGCCGCCGCGCCGGGCGCACAAGACAAATCGTTCGAGAGAGGGCCGTTTTCCCATGACCGCTACCCGATTCGCGGCGCGCGCCCGTGCGCGCCGTCCGCTCGTGCACGCGCTGGCCGCGTGCACGCTGTCGCTTTGCATCCCGCTGGCCGCGCATGCGGCGGTGCTGACGCCCGAGCAGACCACCGATCTTTATCTCGGTGCCTTCGTCAATGGCGACGTCGCGAAGGCGGCGCAGTTCAACGATGCGATGCGCACGCGCTTCGAGGGCAAGGACGCGCTCGACGTGGCAGCCGTATCGAAGCTCGGTGACACGATGCACGAGCGCCTGGTCAGCGGACTGCTGTCGAGGATGCCGCTCAAGTCTCGTGCTGCGTTGCGCGGGCCGGTGAGCGCATCGATCACGTCGTATCAGCAGGTGCTGGCCCGTTCCGAATGCAAGGCCACCGGTTCGACGCAGAAACCCAACGAATATGTGGCGGGCGAGTCCATCGCGACGGTCGATTTCTCGTGTCGCGTCGTGGACGTCGAGCCCGGCGTGAAGGCACTGAAGGAGAAGCTCGGCAATCCGCGCCTGAAGACCGACAAGGCACGGTCGGCGTTTCTCGCGGCGTTTCTCTCGGGCATCGCGAAAGTCTACGACGAGGCTCCGATGGGCCGCACCGTGACGGGGCAGCTCGACCTCTACGGCACGAACGAGAAGGGCTGGCTCACGGGTTCCCCGGGGGATGTGCTGTCGCCGCTGGTCGACGCGCTGCTCGGCCCGATCGGTGCGCCGGACGGCGAAGCCGGTCAGTAAGCAACGGCAGCCGATCGCCGATGCACGTCGCGGGCGAGCCGGGCAGTCAACGGGGCGCGAACGATGACGATCTTCACGCGAGGGCTGCTGGTTGCAGCAGCCGTTGTTTCGATGGGCGGCGCGCCAATGCGGACAACCTCGACGCGCCGGCGTCGGCGCTCCGGAGTTCCAGCGTCATCGACATCGAACCGCTGAACGCGGCACGCTGACGCGCATTGCCGCGCGTCGACTTCATGTCGCGGCGCTGGCCCGGCCGTGCATCACCATCCGCCCCAGCGCGCCGCCAGCGCCGCGAGCACGGCCGCGCCGGCTGTCTCGGTGCGCAGCACGCGGGGCCCAAGCGACAGCGCGGTGAACCCGCGTGCGCGCGCCGCGTTTTCCTCGTCGGGCGACAACCCGCCTTCGGGTCCGATCAGCAGCGTGACGGCCGCCGTGGGCGGCGCGTCGGGCAGCGATGCGAACGGGATGCTCGCGCGTGGCGACAGCAGCAGCCGCAGTTCGCCGTCGGCCGGCGCGGCCGGCAGCGCATCGAGCCATGCATTGAAGCCGATTACCGGCGCGACGTCGGGCACGCGGTTGCGCCCGCACTGTTCGCACGACGCGCGCACGACGCCGCGCCAGTGCGCGACGCGCTTGTCCGCGCGCTCGCCGGCGAGCTTCACGACGCCGCGCGCGGTCGACAGCGGCACGACCGCCGCGACGCCGAGCTCGACGGCCTTTTCGATCACCCAGTCCATCTTGTCGCCGCCGGCGATCCCTTGCGCGAGCGTCACGCGGTACGGCGGCTCGGCCTCGGCCGGCTCGAACGCGTCGATCTGCGCGAGGGCGCTGCGCTTGTCGATCTCGACGAGCCGTGCGCGGTACTGGCCGCCCGTGCCGTCGAACAGCGCGAGCACGTCGCCGGGCTGCAGGCGCAGCACCTGTGCGTGGCGCGCGACGTCGGCCGGCAGCGTGAGCGTGGCGTCGGCGCGCAGTGCCGCGTCGACGAAAAAGCGCGGCACGGCCGCGGTGGTGGTGGCTTCGTTCATGCGTGTGGCGGTTTCGTTCATGCGTCGAGATGGCGCGCGAGCGCCCAGCGGTAGCCGTCGAGATCCTCGATCTGCGCGAACCGGTCGCCCCAGAACTGGTCTTGCGGCGCGGTCAGCGATTTCGCGCCCGCGTCGAGCGCGCGCTGCCAGGTGGCGTCGACATCGTCGACATACAGATAGAACGACTGCGGCGCGGTGGCGTGCGCGCTTTTCGGCGTGAGCGCGATCGAGCCGAATGCGCCTTCGGGCGCGAACATCACGATCAACTGGCCGCGGTAGGCCATCTCGACGTGCATGATCGCGCCGTCCTCGTCGTGCATGTCGCGCAGTTCGAAGCCGAAGGCGGCCTTGAAGAAATCGATGGCCGCGCGCGCGTTGCGCACGGCCAGATACGGCGTCAACCAAGGCACGTCGGCCGGACGTGGATCGGTCATGAAAATCTCCTGTCGAACAGTGTTGGCGCTTCGGCGCCTGCCCTGATCGCGTGCTTCGCGGTCTGTCAGCGTGTTGGCGCGGCATCCGGGTCGTTCCGGTCCCGCGTTTCGCACGGCGAACCATGCGAAGCCTCGAAGGAAAAACGGAGCGATGCGGCCGCCCGGACGCTCAGCGGCGAGCGCCCAGTGTATCGCGCAGCGCGTGCGGCAGGGCAAAGAGGGACGCATGCAGCCGCGCGTCGTAGTAGCGCAAGCCCTGGACGTGGCGCTCGGCGAGCCGTTCGTCGATGTCGTGCGCGAACAGCGCGGCCGCATCGAGCGTGTCGCTCGCGATCGCCATCAGCCACTGCGAACCGTACAGCGGCACGTGCGCGGACAACGGATCGACGACCGCGAAGCTCGCGTGCAGGTCGTCGAGCAGCGCGGCGATGCGCGCCGCGTGGAACACCGGCGAGCCGAGATGCATCGAGATCGCGCCGCACGGCGTGAGAATCCGCTTGAGCCGCGCGTAGAACGCACGCGTATAGAGGCCGGCCGCCGGCGAATCGGGCGGCGTGAGGTCGAACACGACGAGATCGAAATGCTCGACGGTCGACTCGACGAAATGCGCGGCGTCGCCGATCACGACTTCGACGCGCGGGTCGTCGAGCGCGCCCTGGTGTACGTCGTCGAGATAACGACGTGCCATCCCGACCACCTCGTCGTCGAGTTCGGCGATCACGATCCGCTCGATGCACGCGTGCTTGAGCAACTGGCGCGCCGCACCGCCGTCGCCGCCGCCGAGCACGAGCGCCTTCTTCGGCGACGGATGCGCAAGCGCGGCCGGGTGCGTCATGCACTCGTGATAGACGTACTCGTCGCCGACCGACGTCATCGGCCGGCCGTCGAGCGTAAACAGGCGGCCGAGCTGCGCGGTTTCCCAGACTTCGATCTGCTGGTGCGGGGACGCGACGCGCGCGAGCCGCCGAGCATTCGGGAAGCCGTAGGTGGCGTCGGGCGTAGGGTGAAAGAGTAGCGTGGTGCTCACGGGCGGGCCACTAGGGGCAGTCGGTTCTGACGTCTGAATTATAGGAGGCGCGCGGTTTGGCGGAAAACCGTGCCGGAACACCACGCGCCGACAAGGGAAATGTCGGCCCATCTGTTAAAATGACGAGCTTTGCAGCCCCGTCCGTAGGCTCCGTCCGCTTCGCGTCCGTCAGGCGCCGCACCGCGCGCCGGGAACGATTGACGCTCGAGCTTCCGGATGCCGCCGTGCCCCCGTTTCCTCGACTCGTTCTCCGGACTCGACATGACGACTTCGTCTCCCGCCTCCACCACCTTGATGGCCAACGCGATCCGTGCGCTCGCGATGGACGCCGTCCAGCAAGCGAACTCCGGCCACCCCGGCATGCCGATGGGCATGGCCGAAATCGGCGTCGCGCTCTGGTCGCGCCATCTGAAGCACAACCCGACGAACCCGCACTGGGCAGACCGTGACCGCTTCGTGCTGTCGAACGGCCATGGCTCGATGCTGCTGTACTCGCTGCTGCACCTGACCGGCTACGACCTGCCGATCGAGGAGCTGAAGAACTTCCGCCAGCTGCACTCGAAGACGCCGGGCCACCCGGAATACGGGATCACGCCGGGTGTCGAGACGACCACCGGCCCGCTCGGCCAGGGCCTCGCGAACGCGGTCGGCATGGCGCTCGGCGAAGCGCTGATGGCCGACGAGTTCAACCGGGACGGCGCGAAGATCGTCGATCACCATACGTACGTGTTCCTCGGCGACGGCTGCCTGATGGAAGGCATCTCGCACGAAGCCTGCTCGCTCGCGGGCACGCTGAAGCTGAACAAGCTGATCGCGCTGTACGACGACAACGGCATCTCGATCGACGGCGACGTCGTGAACTGGTTCCACGACGACACGCCGAAGCGCTTCGAAGCGTACGGCTGGAACGTGATCCCGAACGTGAACGGCCATGACGTCGACGCGGTCGACGCGGCGATCGCGAAGGCGAAGCTGTCGGACAAGCCGACGCTGATCTGCTGCAAGACGGTGATCGGCAAGGGCGCGGCGACCAAGGCCGGCGGCCACGACGTGCACGGCGCGGCGCTCGGCGCGGAAGAAATCGCGAAGACGCGCGAAGCGCTCGGCTGGAAGTGGGAGCCGTTCGTGATTCCGCAGGAAGTCTATGCGGCATGGGACGCGAAGGAAGCCGGCCAGCGTGCCGAGACCGACTGGGACGCGACGTTCGCGCAATATCGCGCGAAGTTCCCGGCAGAAGCCGCCGAATTCGAGCGCCGGATGGCCAACCAGCTGCCGGCCGACTGGGCCCAAAAGGCTGCGGCGATCATCGCCGGCGCGAACGAGCGCGCCGAGACGGTCGCGACCCGCAAGGCGTCGCAGCAGGCGATCGAAGGGCTGGCCGCCGCGCTGCCCGAGCTGCTCGGCGGCTCGGCCGACCTGACCGGCTCGAACCTGACCAACTGGAAGGCCTCGAAGGCGGTCCGCGCGAATCCGGAAGGCGCGGGCGTCGTGCTGGGCAACCACATCAACTACGGCGTGCGCGAATTCGGCATGAGCGCCGCGATCAACGGCCTCGCGCTGCACGGCGGCCACAAGCCGTTCGGCGGCACGTTCCTGACGTTCTCCGACTACAGCCGCAACGCGCTGCGCGTGGCCGCGCTGATGAAGGTGCCGTCGATCTTCGTGTTCACGCACGATTCGATCGGCCTTGGCGAAGACGGCCCGACGCACCAGTCGATCGAGCACGTGTCGAGCCTGCGCCTGATCCCGAACCACGACGTGTGGCGTCCGGCCGACACGGTCGAGACGGCCGTTGCCTGGACTCACGCGGTTGCCGCGGATCGTCCGTCGAGCCTGATCTTCAGCCGCCAGAACCTCGCGTTCAACCCGCGCACCGACGCGCAGATCGCCAACATCGAGAAGGGCGGCTACGTCCTGAAGGACTGGGACGAAGAAATCGTCGCGCGCAAGATCATCCTGATCGCGACGGGGTCGGAAGTCGAGCTCGCGATGAAGGCCGTCGAGCCGCTCGCGCAGCAGGGCATCGCGGCGCGCGTCGTGTCGATGCCGTCGACCAACGTGTTCGACCGCCAGGACGCCGAATACCGCGAACGCGTGCTGCCGCACGGCGTGCGCCGCGTCGCGATCGAAGCCGGCGTGACGTCCTTCTGGCACAAGTACGTCGGCCTCGAAGGCGGCGTCGTCGGGATCGACACGTTCGGCGAATCGGCGCCGGCAGGCGTGCTGTTCAAGTACTTCGGCTTCACCGTCGAGCACGTCGTCGAGACCGCGAAGGCCGTGCTGGCCTAAAAGCATTCGCGACGCGCGCCACCCGTTGCGCGCGTCGCACCGTGAAGCTGCACGAAACGAATTTTTTCAGCCATCAGGAGATAGACCATGACGATTCGCGTCGCAATCAACGGCTACGGCCGTATCGGCCGCAACACGCTGCGCGCGTTTTATGAAAACGGCAAGAAGCACGATCTCGAGATCGTCGCGATCAACGATCTGGGCGATGCGAAGACCAACGCGCACCTGACCCAGTACGACACCGCGCACGGCAAGTTCCCGGGCGAAGTGTCGGTCGACGGCGACTACCTCGTCGTGAACGGCGACAGGATCCGCGTGCTGGCGAACCGCAACCCGGCCGAACTGCCGTGGGGCGAGCTCGGCGTCGACGTCGTGATGGAGTGCACGGGCTTCTTCACGACCAAGGAAAAGGCAAGCGCGCACCTGAAGGGCGGCGCGAAGAAGGTGATCATCTCGGCGCCGGGCGGCAAGGACGTCGACGCGACGATCGTCTACGGCGTGAACCACAACGTGCTGAAGGCCGAGCACACCGTCATCTCGAACGCATCGTGCACGACGAACTGCCTCGCGCCGCTCGTCAAGCCGCTGAACGACAAGATCGGCCTCGAAACCGGCCTGATGACGACGATCCACGCGTACACGAACGACCAGGTGCTGACGGACGTCTATCACGAAGACCTGCGCCGCGCGCGTTCGGCCACGCACAGCCAGATCCCGACGAAGACGGGCGCTGCTTCGGCCGTCGGCCTCGTGCTGCCGGAACTGAACGGCAAGCTCGACGGTTACGCGATCCGCGTCCCGACGATCAACGTGTCGATCGTCGACCTGTCGTTCATCGCGAAGCGCGACACGACGGTCGAGGAAGTCAACGCGATCATGAAGGAAGCATCGGAAGGCGCGCTGAAGGGCATCCTCGGCTACAACGATGCACCGCTGGTGTCGATCGACTTCAACCACAACCCGGCTTCGTCGACGTTCGACGCAACGCTGACCAAGGTGTCGGGCCGTCTCGTCAAGGTGTCGAGCTGGTACGACAACGAGTGGGGTTTCTCGAACCGCATGCTGGATACGGCTGTCGCGTTCGCGAACGCGAAGTAATCCCGCACGTTGCGCGGCCGCGGCAACGCGGCACGCGCGGCGAACGAGCCCGGCCCGGTTTTCCGGCCGGGCTTTTTTATTGCACGGAATGCGTCGTCAAAGGTCCGCCGTCACGTGCTCGAATACGCCGACGAACGCACGCTTCAGCGGGCTGTCGAGGTCGGTCCACGCGAGGCCGATGCCGGTGCGGTAGCCGGCCAGGTCGAGCGGCCGCGCGAGCACGTTCGGCGGCAGCGCGCTGGCAGCTTCCGCCGGGATCAGCCCGATGCCCATCCCCGCCGCGACGAGCGCGAGCATCGTCGTGAATTCCCCGAACTCCTGCGCGATTTCGAGCGTCGTGCCAGCGCGGCTCAGCGCGAGCAGCATGTCGTCGTGAAAGCCGGGCGCGTAGCGGCGCGCGAGCACGAACGCGGGCTGGCCGCGCAGCGCGGCCGGCGGGATCGTGTCGTGCGCGGCGAGTGGATGGTCGAGCGGCAGCGCGACGACGAACCCTTCTTCCAGCACCACGCGCGTGTCGATGCCCGCATACGAGGCCGGCAGCCGGATCATCCCGAAATCGATCCGCCGGTCGCGCAGCGCGGCGATCTGGTCGGGCGTCGGCATGTCCTTCAGTTCGAGCGCGATCAGCGGATAGCGCTCGCGCATCGTGCGCAGCACGGCCGGCAGCAGCGCGGGCAGCACCGACGACACGAACGCGATCCGCAGCGTGCCGATCTCGCCGCGGCTCGACAGCCGCGCCATCTGTTCCGCGCGCGCGGCCTGCTGCAGCGTCGCGCGCGCTTCCGGCAGGAACACGCGCCCCGTGTCGCTCAGTTCGACCTTGTGCCGATCGCGCTCGAACAGCCGCGCGCCGAGTTCTTCCTCGAGCGCCTTGATCTGCATGCTCAGCGCGGGCTGCACGATGAACAGGCGCTGCGCGGCGCGCCCGAAATGCAGCTCTTCCGCGAGCGTGACGAAGGCGCGCAATTGCTTGAGTTCCATGGGCGGCGGGCAGGAGATGGCGGTAATCAGATTTCATGATAACCGGATCAAAAAAGACCATTGGCGCGGCCTCCGGCCGGCAGCCGAAGATACCGTCGACGCGAGACCGGCCGCGACGGGCAGCCGGCTCCACTGGCACGAGGAGACATGCATGGCAAGCGCACTTGACCGGTTCCGCCTTGACGGCCGCCGCGCACTGATCACGGGTTCCGGACGCGGGATCGGGCTGACGCTCGCCCGCGGGCTCGCGGAAGCCGGCGCGGCGATCGTCATCAACGATCGTAATGAAGAGAAGGCCGCGGCGCTCGCGCGCCATTTTCGCGACGAAGGCTTTGCGGCCGACCATGCGGCGTTCGACGTCGCCGAGCATGCGCAGGTGCGCGCGGCGATCGACGATTTCGAGGCGCGCGTCGGTGCGATCGACATCCTCGTGAACAACGCGGGCATCCAGCGCCGCGCGCCGCTTGACGCATTCGAGCCCGACGACTGGCATGCGCTGATGCGCGTGAATCTCGACGGCGTGTTCAACGTCGCGCAGGCCGTCGCACGTCACATGATCGCGCGCGGCCACGGCAAGATCATCAACATCTGCTCGGTGCAGAGCGAGCTCGCGCGGCCGACGATCGCGCCGTACGCGGCGTCGAAGGGCGCGGTGCGGATGCTGACGAAAGGGATGTGCGCCGACTGGGCGCGCCACGGCATCCAGGCCAACGGCCTCGCGCCAGGTTATTTCGAGACTGAGCTGAATCGCGCGCTGGTCGACGACGCGGCGTTCTCGGACTGGCTGTGCAAGCGCACGCCGGCCGGCCGCTGGGGGCGCGTCGACGAGCTGTGCGGCGCGGCGATTTTCCTTGCGTCGGCCGCATCCGATTTCGTCAACGGCCAGACGCTGTTCGTCGACGGCGGGCTGACCAGCGCCGTATAGGGGGGAAGAATCATGCGTATGCGTTGCATGTGTGTCGTGATCCACGGGCCGAACGACCTGCGGGTCGAAGAACAGGACGCGGGCGAGATCGGCCCGGGCCAGGTGCGCGTCGATGTCGCGATGGGAGGCATCTGCGGGTCCGACCTGCATTATTTCCGGCACGGCGGCTTCGGCGCGATCCGGCTGCAGCAGCCGATGGTGCTCGGCCACGAGGTCGCCGGTACGGTCGCGGAGGTCGCGCCGGACGTGACGTCGGTGAAGGTCGGCGATCGCGTCGCGGTCAATCCGAGCCGGCCATGCGGTGTGTGCCGCTACTGCCTCGAAGGCTTGCCGAACCAGTGTCTGGACATGCGCTTCTACGGCAGCGCGATGCGGATGCCGCACGTGCAGGGTGCGTTTCGCAACGCGCTCGTGTGCGACGCGGCGCAGTGCGTGAAGGTCGCCGATCATGTGCCGCTGTCGCTCGCGGCGCTCGCCGAGCCGTTCGCGGTCGGGCTGCATGCGGTGTCGCGCGCGGGCCCGCTGATCGGCAAGCGCGTGCTCGTGTCGGGCTGCGGGCCGATCGGCGTGCTGGCGGTCGCGGCGGCGCGCGTGCACGGCGCGGCGGAGATCGTCGCGACGGACGTCGTCGAAGCGCCGCTGGAAGTGGCCCGCGCGCTCGGCGCCGACCATGCGATCAATGCGGCGGCCGATGCCGGATGGGTCGCGCGCTACGGCGCCGACAAGGGCACATTCGACGTGATGATCGAGTGTTCGGGCAATGCGCGCGCGCTGCGCGACGGGCTGGACGTGATGCGTCCGCGCGGGGTCGTCGTGCAGCTCGGGCTCGGCGGCGATGTCAGCCTGCCGCAGAACGTCGTGGTCGCGAAGGAGTTGTCGATCTGCGGATCGTTCCGCTTCCATGCGGAATTCGCGCTCGCCGTGCAACTGATCAACGCGGCGCGCGTCGACCTGCGGCCGGCCATCACGCGCGTGTTCCCGATGCGCGACGCGAACCTCGCGTTCGAACTGGCCGGCGACCGGCAGCGTGCGATGAAGGTGCTGATCGATTTCGCGGACGAGGCCGCGTGATCGTCAGGCGCCAGCGCGTGCTTTTTTCGTGATCGACGCGAATCCGATCGCTGCGGTGTGATGCTCGTGCGGCGCGCGCCGCACGGCCGTCAGGCGTCCGGCGTCGGGAAGAAGATGCCCGCGCGCTGCGCGGCGTTCGCGATGTGCGTTTCGATCGCGCTGCCCGCGGCGGCCGCGTCGCGCGCGATCAGCGCATCGACAATCGCGCGGTGCTCGTGCCACGTCGACAGCAGCAGCTCGCGCCGGTAGAACGGCATGCGCTGGCTTTCCTTCATGATGTCCGCGCTGCTGCGCAGGATCGATTCGATCGCCGCGTTGCCGGCGAGATGGATGATCCGCATGTGGAAGTCGAAGTCGAGCTGCGACGCCTCGTCGAGCGCGCTCTCGGTCAGCGCGACGTGCAGGTCGGCGAGGTTGTCCTCGAACCACGCGATGTCGTCGTCGCTGACGACGCGCGCGGCCATCCGCGCGGCGAACCCTTCGAGCGCATAGCGCATCTGGTACGTGTCGGGCGGTGACGACTGCTCGGCGAACCGCCACGCATGCGCGACCGTCGCCTGCGCGCTTTCGACGTACACGCCCTTGCCCGCACGGATGCGCAGCATCCCGAGCGCCTCGAGCGTCGACAGCGCCTCGCGCAGCGACGCACGGCTGATCTCCAGCTCCTCGGAGAGCTGACGCTGGGCCGGCAGCAGGCTGCCGACCGGATAAACGCCTGCCTCGATCCGGTCGCGGATCGTCGCGATGGCGGCGTCGGTCACGGTGTGCGGAACATTTTTCATGATGTGAACGATGGCCGGTCTGACCGGCATTGTAATCCGCACATGCGCGGCGCATGACCGCACTACGGGAAAGCCACGATCAGGCCCGATTTCGGGGTCGCGCCGGACGCGCGCGGAGGGGCGGGAAATCCCTATTTGGTCCGTGCTTGACGTCACTATATCGGCTTCCTACTATCCACCATAACATCACTGGTCTTACCAGTATGAACAGACGAAACTGCAACCGTTGGATCGGGAGAGCGCCGTGTCGAAATTCCTCAATTCGCTGTTTGGCCGGGTAGTCGTCGCATTGATCCTGGGGGTCGCGCTCGGCGCGTTCTTCCCGCATTTCGCCGAGTCGTTGCGACCGCTCGGCGATGGCTTCCTGAAGCTCATCAAGATGGTCATCGGCCCGATCGTGTTCTGCGTGGTGGTCAGCGGGATGGCCAACGCGGGCGACCTGAAGAAGGTCGGCCGGGTCGGCCTGAAGGCCGTCATCTACTTCGAGATCATGACGACGCTCGCGCTCGGCATCGGGCTCGTGCTCGCGTGGCTCACGCGTCCGGGCGTCGGGATGAACATCGACCTGCATTCGCTCGACGCGTCGTCGCTCGCGTCGTATGCGAAGAACGCCGAAAGCCTGAAGGACACGGCCGGCTACCTGATGAAGATCATCCCCGAGACCGCGATCGACGCGTTCGCGAAGGGCGACATCCTGCAGATCCTCGTGTTCGCGGTGCTGTTCGGCTCCGCGCTGTCGCTGCTCGGCGACAAGGCGCAGCGTGTCAACTCGCTGATCGAGGAACTGTCGCACGTGTTCTTCCGGATCATCGGCTTCATCATCAAGCTCGCGCCGCTCGGCGTGCTCGGCGCGATCGCGTTCACGACCGGCAAGTACGGCGTCTCGTCGCTCAAGCAGCTCGGCTACCTGGTCGCGGTGTTCTACCTGAGCTGCTTCGTGTTCGTCACGGTCGTGCTCGGCATCGTGATGCGGCTCGCGGGCTTCTCGGTGTTCAAGCTGATCCGCTACCTGCGCGAGGAACTGTCGATCGTGCTCGGCACGGCATCGTCGGATGCGGTGCTGCCGCAGGTGATGCGCAAGCTCGAATACATGGGCGTCAAGGATTCGACGGTCGGCCTCGTGATCCCGACCGGCTATTCGTTCAACCTCGACGGCTTCTCGATCTACCTGACGCTCGCCGTGCTGTTCATCGCGCAGGCCACCAACACGCCGCTGTCGACGCATGACCTGATCGTCGTGCTGCTCGTGTCGCTCGTCACGTCGAAGGGCGCGCACGGGATTCCCGGTTCGGCGATCGTGATCCTCGCGGCGACGCTGTCGGCGATCCCGGCGATTCCGGTGCTCGGCCTGGTGCTGATCCTGCCGGTCGACTGGTTCGTCGGCATCGCCCGCGCGCTGACCAACCTGATCGGCAACTGCGTCGCGACGGTCGTCGTCGCGGTGTGGGAGAACGATATCGACAAGGTCCGCGCGAAGCGCGTGCTGAACCGCGAACTGCGCTACGTGCCGGCCGAAGAGGAAGGCCGCGCGGCGCCGGTCGCCGGCGACCAGGCCCACGCGCTCTGAACTCGGCTTGTCGCGCGGGGCGGCTTCTGTCCCGGTAGTCCCGCGCGATCGATTTACATGCAGCCGGCGCCTCGATGCGCCGGAACTCAATCAGAAATTGCTTTGCATGGGATGGCAGTAGGCGCTGAAGCGCCAACTCTCATCGACCGCGAAGCATGGGATGGGAGTAAGTGCTAAAGCACTAACTCCCATCGACAGGAGACGACATGGCAGCCCCCATCCTCGATCCGAACGCGCCGGCCTTCACGCGGCGCTACATGAACCTCGCCGACCCGCGCCTCGGTGCGCAGGCATTGTTTGCGAGCGACGAATTCTTCGCGCCGAAAGAGCGCATGCTGAACCCCGAGCCGGCCGTGTTCATCCCCGGCAAGTACGACGACCACGGCAAGTGGATGGACGGCTGGGAAACGCGCCGCAAGCGCACGACCGGCCACGACTTCTGCGTGGTGCGCCTCGCGCGGCCGGGCGTGATTTTCGGCGTCGATCTCGATACGAGCCATTTCACCGGCAACTTCCCGCCGGCCGCGTCGATCGAGGCGTGCGTCGCCGAAGGCGACACGCCGCCCGACGACGCCGAATGGCGCACGATCGTCCCCGCGACGACGCTGCAGGGCAATTCGCACCATTACATAAGCGTCGACGATGCGCAGCCGGTCACGCACCTGCGCGTGAACCTGTATCCGGACGGCGGGCTCGCGCGGCTGCGCGTGTACGGCCAGCCGCAGCGCGACTGGCGCCATGTGCCGGCCGGCGGACTCGTCGATCTCGCGGCGATCGAGAACGGCGGTTATCTGGTGGCCGCGAACAACCAGCACTTCGGCCCGGCATCGCAGATGCTGATGCCGGGGCGCGGCGCGAACATGGGCGACGGCTGGGAAACGCGGCGCCGCCGCGAGCCCGGCAACGACTGGGCGATCGTCGCGCTCGCGCGGCCGGGTATCATCCGGCGCGTCGAGGTCGATACGGCGTTCTTCAAGGGCAATTTCCCCGACCGCTGCTCGCTGCAGGCCGCGCGGGTCGCGGGCGGTACCGACGATTCGCTGGTCACGCAGGCGATGTTCTGGGCCGAATTGCTCGGCGAGCAGAAGCTGTCGATGGACCACGTGCATACGTTCGACCAGCTCGCGGCGCTCGGCCCCGTCACGCACGTGCGTTTCAACATCTTCCCGGACGGCGGCGTGTCGCGCCTGCGTCTGTGGGGCGAGCCGGCTTGACGGAGGGTAGCGGCATGAGCGGAGCACACATCCTGCGCGTCGAGCGCCTGACCCGCGAAGCGTTCGCGCCGTTCGGCGACGTGATCGCGCTCGAAGGCGCGCGGCATTTCCCGATCAACGGGGGCACGACCGAGCGCTTCCACGATCTCGCGACGATCGACGTCTGCGCGGACGGCGGCCGGCCGCTCGTCAGCGTGTTTCGCGCGCAGCCGCGCGCGCTGCCGGTCGCAATCACGCTGATGGAGCGCCATCCGCACGGCAGCCAGGCGTTCATCCCGCTCGCGGCCGTGTCGCGCTATGCGATCGTCGTCGCGCCGGCCGGCGAATTCCGGCCCGACGCGATGCGCGCGTTCCTGGCCGAAGGCTGGCAGGGCGTGAACTATGCGAAGGGCGTCTGGCACCATCCGCTGCTCGCGCTCGACGCGGTCAGCGATTTCGTGATCGTCGATCGCGGCGGCCCGCAGCCGAACTGCGACGAGATCCCGCTCGACCGTGCGTGGGCGCTTGAGTTCGAGCCGGCCTGCGCGAGCACGGCCTGACGCGGCGCCCGGCATCGGGCGCCGGTTTCGTGCGAATGCCGAAGGGATTTCGTAAGCGTTCCGAACCGGCCCGCGCGCGACGCGCGGCACGATCCCGAAAAGAACACGGCCCGGGCGGCGAGATGCCGGCCGGGCCGTGCTTCGTGCGCGCGGCGCGCGATTCAGTGCTTGCGGTGCGGGCAGTTCTCGGTCGTGCAGGAACCGTACATCGCGAGCGAGTGCTCCTGGAGCCGGAAGCCGCGCTCCTTCGCGATCGCCTGCTGGCGGCCTTCGATCTCGGCGTCGAAGAATTCCTCGACGCGGCCGCAATCGAGGCACACGAGGTGGTCGTGGTGCGAGCCTTCGTTCAGTTCGAACACGGCCTTGCCGGATTCGAAGTTGCTGCGCGTGAGCAGGCCGGCCTGCTCGAACTGCGTCAGCACGCGGTAGACGGTGGCGAGCCCGATGTCGAGCTGCTCGTTGAGCAGGTTCCGGTAGACGTCTTCGGCCGTCAGGTGGCGCACCGGGCTCTGCTGGAAGATCTCGAGAATCTTGAGGCGCGGTAGGGTGGCCTTTAGCCCGATATTCTTGAGATCCGTCGGATTGGTCATGGCTAGGCATCCCTAGAGTACAATGCAGGGCTTCAATGTTACCGGCTTTTCGCCGTTCCAGATACACGCGCGGCCTGCGACGCGGGCCAGCACGGTGAAGGAAATGATCCCAGAAACGCTTTCGCACTTTCAGAGGAGTCGCATGCGGAGTGCCATCATCGCTGCCGCCGCCGTTGCGGCGCTGGCTGGTTGTTCGTCGTACGACAGCGTGACGCAGCGCATCGCGCAGAGCATCACGCCCTATCGGATCACCGTCGTGCAGGGCAACTTCGTGTCGCAGGAGAAGGCCGCACAACTGCAGGTCGGCATGACGCGCGAGCAGGTGCGCGCATTGCTCGGCACGCCGTTGCTGGCGGACATGTTCCACGCGGACCGCTGGGATTACCTCTTCTACTTCAAGCGCGGCTCGACGGCGATCGTCCAGCAGCGCGATCTCGTCGTGACCTTCGCGGGCGATCGCCTCGCGGGCTGGACCGGCGCCGAGAACCTGCCGTCCGAGCTCGACCTGCTGGCCGATATCGACGGCGATCGCGGCGGCAAGAAGGCGAAGGCGGCCGCGGCGGCGAAGGCCGCTTCCGAGGCGGCTGCCGCGCGTGCTGCGCAAGCGGCGAGCGCGCCTGCGGCCGAGGCTGCCGCCAGCCCGTCCGCCGTGCCGGCGTCCGGCGCGGTGGTCGACCAGGATGCGAACGCGCAGGCCGCACGCGCGGCGAACCGCGCGACCAACCAGGTGTCGGGTCAGGGCTCGAACGCGCGCCGCTTCACGCCGTCCACGCAGGCTGCCGGCGGTGCGCCGGTGCCGGGCGGCCAGCCGCCGGGCGCGGTGCCGGCGATCCAGCCGCAGTTCCAGTTCCATCGTCCGCCGCAGCCGAACGCGTCGAGCGAGGTGTCGCCGCCGGTCGGCCCGCAAGGCTCGGACACGCTGCAGAACCAGCAGCTCACCACGCCGGCCCAGTCGCAGTAAGCGGCCGGCATGCGGAAACGGGGCGGCTTGCGCCGCCCGCCTTTAGACCTGTCGTGTAGAAAGCCATGAAGATTGCGATTGCCGGCGCATCGGGCCGAATGGGCCGGATGCTGATCGAAGCCGTTCTCAACGATCCCGACGCACAGCTCGTCGGCGCGCTCGACCGCGCCGATTCGCCGTTCCTCGGCCAGGACGCCGGCGCGTTCCTCGGCAAGGAAACCGGGATCAAGCTGACCGACGACCTCGACGCGGTGTTCGCGCAGGCCGACTACCTGATCGATTTCACGCGCCCGGAAGGCACGATCGCGCACGTCGAGGCCGCGCTGCGCCACGACGTGAAGCTCGTGATCGGCACGACCGGCTTCACCGCCGAGCAGAAGGCCGAGCTGCAGGCCGCTGCGGGCAAGATCGGCATCGTGTTCGCGGCGAACATGAGCGTCGGCGTGAACGTCACGCTGAAGCTGCTCGAATTCGCGGCCAAGCATTTTTCGCACGGCTACGACATCGAGATCATCGAGGCGCATCACCGCCACAAGGTCGATGCGCCGTCGGGCACCGCGCTGATGATGGGCGAAGCCGTCGCCGGCGCGCTCGGCCGCTCGCTCGACGATTGCGCGGTGTACGGCCGCCACGGCGTGACGGGCGAGCGCGATCCGTCGTCGATCGGCTTTGCCGCGGTGCGCGGTGGCGACATCGTCGGCGATCACACCGTGCTGTTCGCCGGGATCGGCGAGCGCATCGAGATCACGCACAAGTCGTCGAGCCGCGTGTCGTATGCGCAGGGCGCGCTGCGCGCGGTCCGCTTCCTGTCGGCGCGCGGCGCCGGCCTGTTCGACATGCAGGACGTGCTCGGCCTGCGCTGACACGCAACGGGGAAACTCCGATGGCGATTCCCACCGGCGTTGTCCACTACCTCGAAAGCGGCGATGCGATCACGCACGCCGTTGCCTATGTGCTGCTGGCGATGTCCGTCGCCAGCTGGTGCTTCCTCTTCATGAAAGCCTGGCTGCTGGTCCGCGCGAAGCGGCAGGGGCCGCGCGCGCTCGCCGCGTTCTGGCGTGCGCCGTCGCTCGACGCGGGCATCGCCGCGCTCGCCGGCGCCGATCGCGAGCGCGTATTCGCGCCGCTCGCCGAAGCCGCGCGCGACGCGGCCGACGACCACGATCCGGCCACGCTGGCCGCGCGCGTCGAGCGCAGCGAACGCGTGCTGCGCGCGTTGCGCCACGCGATGCTGCGCTCGCAGCGGCGTCTCGAATTCGGCCAGGTGCTGCTCGCGTCGATCGGCAGCACCGCGCCGTTCGTCGGGCTGCTCGGCACCGTATGGGGCATCTACCACGCGCTCGGCAGCATCGCCGCGAGCGGGCAGGCGCAGATCGAGAACGTCGCGGGGCCGGTCGGCGAGGCGCTGATCATGACCGCGTTCGGGCTCGTCGTCGCGATTCCGGCCGTGCTGGCCTACAACATCCTCGGGCGGCTCGTGCGGCAGCTCGCCGAGGAGCTCGACGGCTTCGCGCGCGACCTGCACGTGTTCGTGTGCGCGCAGGAATCCTGACGCGCCCATCCGGGAGGAGCAACCATGGCATTCGGCGGACTCGAGCACCACAAGACCTCCGCGCCGATGGCGGAGATCAACATGACGCCGCTGATCGACGTGATGCTCGTGCTGCTCGTCATCTTCATCATTACCGCGCCGCTGATGACGCACGCGATCCGGCTCGACCTGCCGAAGGTCGCGGCCAGCGTCGCACGCGACACGCCGCAGTCCGTCACGCTGTCGATCGACGACGCGGGCAAGCTGTACTGGGACGACGCGCCCGTGGCGCTCGACGCGCTGCCCGCGCGCTTCCGGACCGCCGCCGCGGCCGGCGCACCGCCCGAGCTGCGGCTGCGTGCGTCGCGCGCGACGCGCTACGACGTGATCGCGCAGGTGATGGGTGCCGCGCAGGCCGCGGGCCTCACGCGGATCGGCTTCGTGACCGACGTGCCGCCGCAGGCGGGCGGTTCCGTCGTGCCGTCTGCGGTGCCGGCGAACCGCTGAGCGGATCTTCCGGCCGGTCCGCGCCCGCCGCGGGATCGGCCGCGCGCCGCAAGACCGGCCGAATGGGCCGACGCGGGCGGTATAATCAACGTTTTTCCCGGTTGGCAGGCTTTTTCAAGGTAACCCGGAATTTTCCAGGTTACCCGGGCATGCTGCGGGTTACCCGGAAAATACCCGGAAACCGCGAACAGGTTCGGCAACAGCGAACCTGCAGGTCCGCCGGGCCAGCACGATTTTCGATCCACACCTGCGCGCGAGCCGTCGCGCCGCTTAAAGCCTAGTCCGAACCACACCATGCACGAGAGATACGTACCCGCCGACGTCGAAGCCGCCGCCCAGGGCGACTGGCGCGCAGCCGATGCCTACAAGACGAAGGAAGATTCGCAGAAGCCGAAGTTCTACTGCGTGTCGATGCTGCCGTACCCGTCCGGCAAGCTGCACATGGGTCACGTGCGCAACTACACGATCAACGACGTGATGTACCGCTATCTGCGGATGAACGGCTACAACACGCTGATGCCGATGGGCTGGGACGCGTTCGGGATGCCGGCCGAAAACGCCGCGATGGCGAACGGCGTGCCGCCCGCGAAGTGGACCTACGACAACATCGAGTACATGAAGGGCCAGATGCAGTCGATGGGCCTCGCGATCGACTGGTCGCGCGAGATCGCGACGTGCAAGCCCGACTACTACAAGTGGAACCAGTGGCTGTTCCTGAAGATGCTCGAGAAGGGTATCGCGTACAAGAAGACGGGCACCGTGAACTGGGATCCGGTCGACCAGACCGTGCTCGCGAACGAGCAGGTGATCGACGGCCGCGGCTGGCGTTCGGGCGCGCTCGTCGAAAAGCGCGAGATTCCGATGTACTACCTGCGGATCACGCAGTACGCGGATGAGCTGCTGAACGATCTCGACGGCCTCGGCTGGCCCGAGCGCGTGAAGATCATGCAGCAGAACTGGATCGGCAAGAGCTTTGGCGTGAACTTCGGCTTCCCGTATGAACTCGATGGCGAGAAGAAGCTGCTGCGCGTGTTCACGACGCGCGCCGACACGATCATGGGCGTCACGTTCTGCGCGGTCGCGGCCGAGCATCCGCTCGCCACGCGCCTCGCACAGGACAAGCCCGAACTGCTGGCGTTCATCGACGAATGCAAGCGCGGCGGCGTCGCCGAGGCCGACGTCGCGACGATGGAGAAGAAGGGCGTCGCGACGGGCTTCTCGGTCACGCATCCGCTGACGGGCGAGCCCGTCGAGGTGTGGATCGGCAACTACGTGCTGATGAGCTATGGCGAAGGCGCGGTGATGGGCGTGCCCGCTCACGACGAGCGCGACTTCGCGTTCGCGAAGAAATACGACCTGCCGATCAAGCAGGTGATCGCGGCCGAAGGCCAGACGTACTCGCTCGACGCGTGGCAGGAGTGGTACGGCGACAAGGAAGTCGCGGCCTGCGTCAACAGCGGCAAGTACGACGGCCTCGCTTACGGCGCGGCGGTCGACGCGATCGCGGCCGACCTGAAGGCCGGCGGCTTCGGCGACAAGCAGGTCACGTGGCGCCTGCGCGACTGGGGCGTATCGCGCCAGCGCTACTGGGGCACGCCGATCCCGATCATCCACTGCCCGTCGTGCGGCGACGTGCCGGTGCCTGAGAAGGATCTGCCCGTCGTGCTGCCGGAAGACCTCGTGCCGGACGGCTCGGGCAACCCGCTCGCGAAGTCGGAAGCGTTCCTGAACTGCACGTGCCCGAAGTGCGGCGCGGCCGCGAAGCGCGAAACCGACACTATGGATACCTTCGTCGATTCGTCGTGGTACTTCTCGCGCTACACGGCGCCGGATGCCGAGACGATGGTCGACGCGCGCACCGACTACTGGATGCCGATGGATCAATACATCGGCGGCATCGAGCACGCGATCCTGCACCTGCTGTATTCGCGCTTCTGGACCAAGGTGATGCGCGACCTCGGCCTCGTGAAGTTCGGCGAACCGGCGAAGAACCTGCTCACGCAGGGGATGGTGCTGAACGAGACGTTCTACCGCGAAGACGCATCGGGCAAGAAGACCTGGTACAACCCGGCCGACGTGACGGTCACGCACGACGACAAGGGCCGCCCGGTCGGCGCGACGCTGAACACGGACGGCCAGCCGGTCGTGCTCGGCGGCATCGAGAAGATGTCGAAGTCGAAGAACAACGGCGTCGATCCGCAGGTGCTGATCGACCTGTACGGCGCCGATACCGCGCGCCTGTTCACGATGTTCGCCGCACCGCCCGAGCAGCAGCTCGAGTGGTCGGGCGCGGGCGTCGAGGGCGCGAGCCGCTTCCTGCGCCGCGTGTGGAGCTTCGGCCATGCGAACCGCGAAGCGCTCGCCGCGCGCGCGGGCTTCGATGCGGCCGCGCTCGGCGAAACCGACAAGGCGCTGCGCCGCGAGATCTACAGCGTGCTGAAGCAGGCCGATTTCGACTACCAGCGCCTGCAGTACAACACGGTCGTATCGGCCGCGATGAAGATGCTGAACGCGGTCGACGGCGCGAAGGGCGCGACGCCCGGCGTGCTGCGCGAAACGTACGGCGTGCTGCTGCGCGTGCTGTACCCGGTCGTGCCGCACGTCACGTTCGAGCTGTGGAAGGCGCTCGGCTACGCGGACGAATTCGGCCCGCTGCTCGATGCACCGTGGCCGAAGGTCGACGAAGCCGCGCTCGAGCAGGCCGAGATCGAACTCGTGCTGCAGGTGAACGGCAAGGTGCGCGGCGCGCTGAAGGTCGCGAAGGACGCGAGCCGCGAGGCGATCGAAGCCGCGGCGGTGGCCGACGACGCGTTCGCGAAGTTCAGCGACGGCAAGCCGGCGAAGAAGATCGTCGTCGTGCCGGGCCGCCTCGTGAACATCGTCGTCTGACGGCCGCCGGCCGTCGGACGTACCCAGAAGGAGCGAAGGTGATCCGCAGATCGTTTTTGATGCTCGTCGGCAGCGCGGTTGCGCTGTCGGCATGCGGCTTCCAGTTGCGGGGCCAGCAGGACTATGCGTTCAAGCACCTGCTGGTGGCCGGCGCGCCGGCGGCCGTCGAGGCGCGGCTCACGCGCCTCGTCGAGGCCGGCAGCGACACGAAGATCGTCAAGTCGGCGGACGACGCCGACGCCGTGCTGCGCATGTGGGAGTCGCGTGGCCAGAACACGCTGACGCTCAACAAGTACGGCTCGGCGCAGGAGTACGCGCTGTTCTATACGCTGAACTACACGCTGACGAGCAAGGACGGCACCGTGCTGATCCCGCCGAGCGCGATCGCACTGAACCGCGCGATGACGTACAGCGACCAGTACACGAACGCGAAGGCGCAGGAAGCCGACATCCTGTACGGCGACATGCAGAACGATGCGGTCGACCAGTTGATGCGGCGTCTCGCGATCGTCCACTCGCTGACGCCGGCGCCGGAGGACGTGGTGCCGGGCGTCGCGCCGCGCGCGCCGCTGCCGCCGCCGCCGCTCTGATCGACGGCGCACGCACCGATGCAATTGCGACTTGATGCGCTGGAGCCGCACCTCGCGAAGGGGTTGGCCGGGCTCTATACCGTCTACGGCGACGAGCCGCTGCTCGCGCAGGAAGCGTGCGACCGCATTCGTGCGGCCGCGCGTGCTGCCGGCTTCACCGAGCGGTCGGTGCATACGGTCGAGCGCGGCTTCGACTGGAGCGTGCTGCTCGGCGCGACCCAGGCGATGTCGCTGTTCGGCGAGCGCCAGCTGATCGAGCTGCGCATTCCGTCGGGCAAGCCCGGCAAGGAAGGCGCCGACGCGCTGAAGACACTCGCGGCCACGCCCAATCCCGATGCGCTGATGCTCGTCACGTTGCCGCGTCTCGACGCGGCCACGCAGAAATCCGCATGGTTTACTGCGCTGCAGAACGGCGGCGTCGCGCTGAAGATCGATCCGGTCGACCGCGTGCAACTGCCGAACTGGATCGGCCAGCGTCTGTCGATGCAGGGCCAGCGCGTCGCGGCCGGCGACGACGGGCGGCGCGCGCTGCAGTTCATCGCGGAGCGCGTCGAAGGCAACCTGCTCGCCGCACACCAGGAAATCCAGAAGCTCGGGCTGCTGTATCCGCAGGGCGCGCTGTCGTTCGAGCAGGTGCACGATGCGGTGCTGAACGTCGCGCGCTACGACGTGTTCAAGCTGAACGAGGCGATGCTCGCCGGCGACGCCGCGCGGCTCGCGCGGATGATCGACGGGCTGAAGGGCGAGGGCGAGGCGATCGTGCTCGTGATGTGGGCCGTCGTCGAGGAGCTGCGCACGCTGCTGCGGATCAAGCGCGGTGCGACGGCCGGCAAGCCGCTGGGGACGCTGCTGCGCGAGAACCGCGTATGGGGCCTGCGCGAGCGGCTGATCGGCCCCGCGCTGAACCGCGTGTCGGAACCCGTGCTCGAGAAGGCGCTCGCGTTTGCCGCGCAGCTCGACCGGCAGGTCAAGGGGCTCACTGCCGTCGTGCCGGGCCGCCGCACGCAGGACCAGCCGCCGCCCGATCCGTGGGACGGCCTGTTCCAGCTCGCGATGACGGTCGCGGGCGCACGCGGCGAGCGACCGCCGATCGCGGGTCGCGTGCGGCGCTAGGCCCCATTCGGGCCTTCAGCGCGCGCTGCGCAACCCGCTTACAATGCTTCGATAGCCGGGGCAGCCATCCGCTGCGCGGCCTTCCGGCCGCCGCGCCATACGGATGGGCCGCCCCACGCTTCCCCACGAATTCATGCCGCCCAGCGCGGCTCGCTTCTCGAGTCACACGATGGATATCGATCAGTACATGACCGACCTGGGCCGTCGAGCCCGGCACGCTTCCCGCGCGATGGCGCGCGCCAGCACGGCCGCGAAGAACGCGGCGCTCGACGCCGTGGCGCGCGCGATCGAACGCGACGCGCAGGCGCTGAAGGACGCGAACGCGCGCGACGTCGCCCGCGCCCGTGAAAAGGGGCTCGATGCGGCGTTCGTCGACCGCCTGACGCTGTCGGACAAGGCGCTGAAGACGATGGTGGAAGGCCTGCGCCAGGTCGCATCGCTGGCCGATCCGATCGGCGAGATCGGCAACCTCAAGTACCGCCCGAGCGGGATCCAGGTCGGCCAGATGCGCGTGCCGCTCGGCGTGATCGGCATCATCTACGAGTCGCGCCCGAACGTGACGATCGACGCGGCCGCGCTGTGCCTGAAGTCGGGCAACGCGACGATCCTGCGCGGCGGCTCCGAAGCGCTCGAATCGAACACGGCGCTCGCGAAGCTGATCGGCGAAGGGCTCGCGGCGGCCGGCCTGCCGCAGGACGCGGTGCAGGTCGTCGCGACGGCCGATCGCGCAGCGGTCGGCAAGCTGATCACGATGACCGAATACGTCGACGTGATCGTGCCGCGCGGCGGCAAGAGCCTGATCGAGCGCCTGATCAACGAGGCGCGCGTGCCGATGATCAAGCACCTCGACGGCATCTGCCACGTGTATGTCGACGATCGCGCCGATCTCAGCAAGGCGCTCACCGTCTGCGACAACGCGAAGACGCACCGCTACGGCACTTGCAACACGATGGAGACGCTGCTCGTCGCGAGCGGCATCGCGGCGAAGCTGCTGCCGCCGCTCGGCAAGCTGTATCGCGACAAGCAGGTCGAGCTGCGCGTCGATGCGGCCGCGCGCGCGGTGCTCGCCGAGGCGGGCGTCGGTCCGCTCGTCGATGCGACCGAGGAAGACTGGCACACCGAATATCTCGCGCCGGTGCTCGCGATCAAGGTCGTCGACGGCCTCGACACCGCGATCGAGCACATCAACCAATACGGCTCGCATCACACGGATGCGATCGTCACCGAGGATCACGACCGCGCGATGCGTTTCCTGCGCGAGGTCGATTCGGCGAGCGTGATGGTCAACGCGTCGACGCGCTTCGCGGACGGCTTCGAATTCGGCCTCGGCGCGGAAATCGGCATCTCGAACGACAAGCTGCACGCACGCGGCCCGGTCGGCCTGGAAGGGCTGACGTCGCTGAAGTACGTCGTGCTCGGACACGGCGAAGGCCGCCAGTAAAGCGAGGCGCACAACTGATGGCAATGCTCTGGGTCAAGACGTTCCATATCGTTCTGATCGCCGCGTGGTTCGCGGGGCTGTTCTACCTGCCGCGCATCTACGTGAACCTGGCCATGGAAACCGATCCGGCCGCCGTGCGACGCCTGCTGCTGATGGCGCGCAAGCTGTTCCGCTTCATGACGATGATCGCGGTGCCGGCGCTGGCCTGCGGGCTGTGGCTCTGGCTTGTAATCGGCATCGGCCAGGGGCAGGGCTGGATCCATGCGAAGGTGACGGTCGTGCTGCTGCTCATCGTCTATCACGCGTATTGCGGGCACCTGCTGCGGGTGTTCGAGCGCGGCGAGAACCGCCGCACCGACAAGTGGTATCGCGTGTTCAACGAGCTGCCGGTGCTCGGCATGCTCGCGGCGGTCGCGCTGGTCGTGATCAAGCCGTTTTGAGCGGTGCGGCCGGCGAGGCTGTCGGCTCGATCCATGTGCAACGGCGCCCTTCGGGGCGCCGTTGTTCGTTTACGCGCGGCTTTGCGCGGCGCCTTCAATCCTTCGTGCCGTCGTCGATCCGCCGGCGCGTGATCGCTTCCTTCGCGCGGCCGACCCGTTCCATCAGCGCGGGGCCGCGCGACAGCGCGACGCCGACCGCGAGGATGTCGCCGATCGCGAGATGCGACATCCGCGACGTCATCGGCGAGAACACGTCCGTTTCCTCGGCGACGTTCGACGCGAGGCTCACCGTCGCGAGCTTCGCGAGCGGCGAATGGCTCTGCGTGATCGCAACGACTTTTGCGCCGCACGCGAGCGCGGAGCGCGCGGCGTCGACGATGTCGCGCGTGCGGCCGGTGTTCGAGATCGCGACGACGACGTCGTGCGGCCCGAGCAGCGCTGACGACATCGAGAACGTGTGCGGATCCGAATACGCGACGCTCGGCACGCCGAGCCGGAAGAACTTGTGCTGGATGTCCTGCGCGGCGATGCCCGAGCCGCCGGCGCCGTAGAACTCGATGCGCGACGCGTTCGACAGCAGTGCGATCGCATCGGCGACGCTGCCCGCGGACAGGCTGTTGCGCACCTCGATCAGCGCGCCGATCGTGCGGTCGAACACCTTGCCGATGATGCCGGGCGCCGGTTCGTCGGGCTCGACGTCGCGATACACCGACGACACGCCCGGCGCGACGCTCTGCGCGAGCCGGATCTTGAATTCGCGAAAGCCGCTGCAGCCGAGCGCCTGGCAGAAGCGCGCGATCGTCGGCTGGCTGACGCCCGCGCGCGTCGACAGCTCGGTCATCGCGAGGTCGAGCACCTCGCGCGGCGCGGCGAGGATGTAGTCGGCGAGCTTGCGCTCGGACGGGCGCAACTCGGCGCGGATCGCTTCAATGCGAGGCAGCATGGGACGGCAGATGGAAATCGGGTTCGGATGAGCGAGTGTATCGCAATCGAATTGTAGAAAATCTACATGAAAATACTAGCGTTATTGCAATGCCTCCGGCGCGATTGTGTTGACGGTAATTAGGGTTTTCACTAGGTAAAGCCTTGCTGGTGGCGGGAATGAGGGTTGCGCGTGAGTCAATCTGCATTGCATGCGTGTAGTTTTTCTACTAGACTGGCTTCGTTCAGTCGATGCATTCGACCGTCCCCACGATTCCAACCGCCGGTGTCGGCCGGCATACAGGAGCGCCCAGCATGACGTCGCTGCACCCCACTCTGGCGAAGGTCACCGAACGCGTGATCGCCCGCAGCCAATCGACCCGTTCCGCCTATCTGCACCGCATCGACGGCGCGCAGGGCAAGTTCCCGGCGCGCGGCGCGCTGTCGTGCGCGAACCTCGCGCACGGCTTCGCGGGCCTCGAGGGCAGCGACAAGTTCGCGATCAAGACGATCCGCGAGCCGAACATCGGCATCGTGTCCTCGTACAACGAGATGCTGTCCGCGCACGCGCCGTACAAGGATTTCCCCGACATCATCAAGGCCGCCGCGCGCGAGAACGGCGGGGTCGCACAGTTCGCGGGCGGCGTGCCGGCGATGTGCGACGGCGTCACGCAGGGCAACCCGGGGATGGAGCTGTCGCTGTTCTCGCGCGAGGCGATCGCGATGGGCACGGCGATCGCGCTTACGCACAACATGTTCGACGCGGCGCTCTGCCTCGGCATCTGCGACAAGATCGTGCCGGGCCTCTTGATCGGCGCGTTGCAGTTCGGCCACCTGCCGACCATCTTCGTGCCGGCCGGCCCGATGACGAGTGGCTTGTCGAATGACGACAAGGCGAAGATCCGCCAGCAGTTCGCGACCGGCCAGGTCGGCCGAGACGCGCTGCTCGAAGCCGAATCGGCCGCGTACCACGGCCACGGCACCTGCACGTTCTACGGCACCGCGAACAGCAACCAGATGCTGATGGAGCTGATGGGCCTGCACCTGCCGGGTTCGGCGTTCGTCCATCCGCACACGCCGCTGCGCACCGCGCTGACGGCCGAGGCCGCGCGCCGCGTGCTCGACCTGACCGTCGAGCGCGGCCACTACACGCCGATCGGTCATGTGATCGACGAGAAGGCGATCGTCAACGGGATCGTCGCGCTGCTCGCGACGGGCGGCTCGACCAACCATACGCTGCACCTCGTCGCGATCGCGCGCGCGGCCGGCATCCTGATCGACTGGAACGATTTCGACGAACTGTCGGCTGTCGTGCCGCTGCTCGCGAAGATCTACCCGAACGGCAAGGCCGACGTGAACCACTTCCATGCGGCGGGCGGCGTCGCGTTCCTGGTGCGCAACCTGCTCGAAGGCGGGCTGCTGCACGAGGACGTGACGACGGTTGCCGGCAAGGGGCTGTCGCACTACACGAAGGAGCCGAAGCTGATCGACGGCAAGCTGACGTGGGTCGACGGCACGGCCGAGAGCCACGACACGAAGGTGCTGCGCGGCATCCGCGACCCGTTCCAGCCGGACGGCGGCCTGCGCCTGATGCAGGGCCGGCTCGGCCGCGGCGTGATCAAGATTTCGGCGGTCGCGCCCGAGCACCGCAAGGTGACGGCGCCCGCGATCGTGTTCGATTCGCAGGAGGCCGTGCAGGAAGCGTTCGATCGCGGCGAGCTGAAGCGCGATTTCGTCGCGGTCGTGCGCTTCCAGGGCGCGCGCGCGAACGGGATGCCCGAGCTGCACCGTTTGACGCCGCTGCTCGGCGTGCTGCAGGATCAGGGCTTCCACGTCGCGCTCGTCACCGACGGCCGCATGTCGGGCGCGTCGGGCAAGGTGCCGGCGGTGATCCACGTGTCGCCGGAAGCGCTGCTGGCCGGCCCGCTCGGCAAGGTGAAGACGGGCGACACGCTCGTGATCGACGCGGAGGCCGGTGTGCTCGACATCGAGGTCGACGAGGCCGAGTGGCACGCGCGCCCGGTCGCGCAGCCGCTGCACCAGGCGGAGAACGAGGTCGGTTTCGGGCGCGAACTGTTCGGCGTGTTCCGCGCGGCCGCGGCGCCGGCCGAGCAGGGCGCATCGGTTTTCGGGACGCTGGTCGGCGAAACGGCCGTCCGCGTCGACGCATGAATTTCAAGGAGCGAATTTGATGAAGACGATTGCTGAAATCGTGAAGCTGGGCCCGGTCATTCCGGTGCTCGCATTCGACTCGGTCGAGCAGGGCGAACACGTGTCGCGCGCGTTGCACGCGGGCGGCGTGAAGGTGCTCGAGATCACGCTGCGCACGCCGGCCGGCCTGGAGGCGATCCAGCGCGCGAGCCAGCTCGCGGACGACATCGTCGTCGGCGTCGGCACGATCACGAAGCCCGAGCATTGCGCGCAGGCAAAGCGCGCGGGCGCGAAGTTCGGCGTGTCGCCGGGCCTGACGAAGGACCTGCACCTCGCGTCGCTCGACGCGGGCCTGCCGCTGCTGCCGGGCGTGATGACGCCGAGCGACATCATCCAGGCGCTCGAATTCGGCTACGAGATCGTGAAGTTCTTTCCCGCGCAGCAGGCCGGCGGCGTGCCGATGCTGCAAGCGTTCCACGGCCCGTTCCCGGCGCTGAAGTTCTGCCCGACGGGCGGCATCACGGTCGACACCGCGCCGAATTTCCTGAAGCTGCCGAACGTCGTGTGCGTCGGCGGCTCGTGGCTCACGCCGAAGGCCGCGCTCGCCGCGCAGGACTGGGCCGAAGTCACGCGCCTCGCGCAAGCCGCGAGCCAGCTTTCCCGCTAAAACTCGTACGGAATGATGGTTTGACCCTCGGAAGGCAAGCGCTTAGTGCTTGTTTTACCGAGGGTTTTTGCTGATGGAACCGGTTCTATCCGCGAACCGTAAAGATAAGTAAAATTCAGCGTCCTGACGGTGGGGGTCTCCCCGCTGTTTCGGAGACCTGCACAGCCGGGCATACTCGCAACGACCCGCCCGGTTCGAATAATCCCAAGGAGGAGTCCACATGGGGGCTGTCCAAGGCAGCATGCTGCTCATCTATACCGTGATCGCGATCGTGGCGTTGATCGTGATGATCGCGCGGTTCAAGATCTATCCGTTCCTGGTGCTCATCATCGTGTCGCTCGGCCTCGGCCTGGTGGTCGGGATGCCGATGGACAAGATCGTCAAGTCGTTCGAGACGGGCAACGGCAATACGCTCGGCCACATCGCGATCGTCGTCGGCCTCGGCACGATGCTCGGCAAGATGATGGCCGAATCGGGCGGCGCCGAACGGATCGCGACCACGCTGATCGACTGGTTCGGTGAAAAGAACATCCACTGGGCGATGATGTTCGTCGCGATCATCGTCGGCCTGCCGGTGTTCTTCGAAGTCGGCTTCGTGCTGCTGATCCCGATCGCGTTCAACGTCGCGAAGCGCACCGGCAAGTCGCTGCTCGTCGTCGGCCTGCCGATGGTGGCCGGCCTGTCGGTCGTGCACGGGCTGATCCCGCCGCACCCGGCCGCGCTGCTCGCGGTCCAGCAGTACGGCGCCGATATCGGCAAGACGATCGCATTCGGCCTGATCGTCGGCGTGCCGACCGCGATCGTCGCGGGCCCGCTGTTCGCGCTGACGATCTCGAAGTTCGTGAAGCTGCCGGAGAACAACCCGCTCGCCGCGCAATTCGTCGACACGCACACCGAAGGCAAGAAGCGCGAGCTGCCGGGCTTCGGCATCACGCTGTTCACGATCCTGCTGCCGGTGATCCTGATGCTGGTCGGCAGCTGGGCCGACCTGGTCTTCGCGCCGAAGACGCTGCCGAACAACCTGCTGCGCTTTGCCGGCAACTCGGACGTCGCGCTGCTGATTGCCGTGCTCGTGAGCTTCTTCACGTTCGGCAAGCTGCAGGGCTTCAACCGCGACCAGATCCAGAAGTTCTGCGGCGAATGCCTGGCACCGATCGCCGGGATCACGCTGATCGTCGGCGCGGGCGGCGGCTTTGGCGGTATCCTGCGTGATAGCGGGATCTCGCAGCAGATCGTCGCAACGGCCACGCAGGCGCACCTGTCGCCGCTGCTGCTCGGCTGGTTCGTCGCCGCGCTGATTCGTCTGGCCACGGGCTCGGCGACGGTCGCGATGACCACGGCCTGCGGCATCGTCGCGCCGATCGCGGCGGCATCGGGCGCGGCGGTCCGTCCGGAACTGCTGGTGCTCGCGACCGGCTCGGGCTCGCTGATCTTCTCGCACGTGAACGACGGCGGCTTCTGGCTGATCAAGGAATATTTCGGGATGACGGTCGGCCAGACGTTCAAGACGTGGACGCTGCTCGAAACGATCATCTCGGTGCTCGGCCTGAGCTTCACGCTGCTGCTGAGCATGGTTTTGTAACAAGGGGTACGTAATGATTCTGATCGCAATGGGCGTGTCGGGCGCGGGCAAGTCGCGAATCGGCGAAATGCTGGCGGAACGCCTGTCGTGCAGCTATACCGACGGCGACGCGTTTCACAGCGCGGCGAACAAGGAAAAGATGCACCACGGCATTCCGCTGACCGACGACGACCGCTGGCCGTGGCTGCGCTCGATCCGCGAGGCCATCGAGGAAAAGCAGCGCGCGGGCGAGACGGCCGTGTTCACGTGCTCGTCGCTGAAGCGTGCGTACCGCGACGTGCTGCGCGGCACCGACACCGACGTGCGGTTCGTGTATCTGCAGGGTTCGTTCGACGTATTGCGCGAGCGCCTGAAGACCCGCACCGGCCACTTCTTCGATCCGTCGCTGCTGAAGAGCCAGCTCGACACGCTCGAGGAGCCGGGCCCGGACGAAGCGATCGTGGTCAGCATCGAGCTGACGCCCGAACAGATCGTCGATCAGGTGATGGTGAAGATCGGCCTCGCGCAGCAGCACTGAGCGCGGTTCGCGGCAATCATGATGAAAAAGGCGCTCTTCGGGGCGCCTTTTTCGTTGGCGGCATGCAAACCGGTCAGGCGGCGTGCGCGCGTTTCGCGATGCCGTCGAGCAGCACGTCGAGCATCGTGTCGTGCACGATCTCCGGATCGAGCTGCGCATAGAGCGGGGCAGCCGACCTGACGAGCGGATGCTCGGTGTCCGACAGCGCGTTCATTTCCTCCAGCTCCACGTCGTTCGCGGGCCGCGTGAGGCCGCCGGCCTCGGCGGCGGCAAGCCCGATCACGCTCGCATACCAGCCGACGCACACCGACGGCAGCGCCGCGCGCGGGATGCCGGCGTCGACCAGCGCGCGGTGCACGGCCTCGATGTGCGCGAGATCGGCCGGCCCGGTGCTCATGTGGCGCTGCAGGAGCGCGAACGCGGCAGGGTGGCGCAGCGCGAGCGCGCGGTACTGGCGCGCGAGGTCGCGCAGCCGGTCGCGCCATGGCAGCGCGTCGTCGACCGGCACGAGCGAGCGCGACAGCGCGTTCGCGATCGCGCGGCTCAGGCCGTCCTTCGACTTGAAGTGATACAGCACGCTCATCGGGTCGCAGCCGACCGACTGCGCGAGCTTGCGTACGCTGAATGCGGCTTCGCCGACGTCTTCGAGCAGCACGAGCGCGGCCGCGACGATCGCGTCCTTGTCGAGGCCGCGCGGGCCCTGGGCGGGTTTGTCTTTCATCGATGCGGGCTGGCAGCCGGAGCGGGGCCGGCCGTAAACTTGACGAAAGTATATTCTACACTGTAGAATTATTTCTGCGATGTAGAAATTGGGTGTCCCGGCACCTTTCAATACGTGCTTTCGCACAGTCCGGGATCCAGGCGGCACGAGCGTGTCCGCCGTCAACACGGGCCACCGCGCCTCTTTTCTCGTTGACACCCATGTGGAACCGGCTGCCCCACACGCAAAGCCAGAAGGCTTCGACAGGCGGCCCAAGACCATGCAAGTGCAATCATGACTTCCAATCACAAACCCCTGATCCAGGGCGAATCGCGTTTCGAGCAAACGCAACTGAACATCGAGAAAGACAACTGGAACTGGTGCGCCCCGGCCCGCTACGACGGCGAGCGCCCGGCCAACTGGTACGAGGCGTCGCTGTCGCACCACGCGAACGGCGCACCGCTCGCGCGCGACGTCGTGTGCGACGTGCTCGTGATCGGCGCGGGCCTGCTCGGCGCATCGGCCGCGCTGCATCTCGCGGAAGCGGGCGTCGACACGATCCTCGTCGACAAGCATCACGTCGGCTCGGCCGCATCGGGTCGCAACGGCGGACAATTGACGCCCGGCCTCGCGCGCTGGGAAGCGGCCGACATGATCGATTACCTGTCGCACGACGATGCGAAGCGGCTGTGGCGCTTTGCGTCGACGGAATCGATGGACCTGATCGATGCGATCGGCGCGCGTTACGCGCTCGAACTCGACCGCAAGCGCGGCCACATCACGGCGGCGGTCCACCCCGGCCACATGAGCGCGCTGCTCGACGGCGCGGATGCGCGCCGCCATCTCGGCGACGCGGGCGTGACGCTCGTCGGCCGCCATCAACTGCACGACGAATACGTGCGCTCGGGGCTGTACCACGGCGCGGCGATCGACGCGCTCGGCGGGCAGATCCATCCGCTCGCGCTCGTGCGCGGCCTCGTGCACGGCTTCCGGCTGAACGGCGGTGCGGTGTTCGAGGGCACCGAGGTGCTCGAACTCGACGAGACGCCTGCGGGCGTCGTCGCGACGACGCCGGGCGGCACGATCACCGCGCGCAAGGGCGTCGTGCTCGCGCTGCACAACACGACGTTCCGTCTGCTCGACGATGGTGCGACGACGACCGTGCCGTTCTTCACGTACGTGAGCGTGACGGCGCCGCTCGACGTCGATGTCGCGACGCTGATGCCGGCCGGCATGCCCGTTTACGACACGCAGTTCCAGATCGACTACTACCGGCCGGTGCGCGGCAACCGGCTGCTGTTTGGCGGGCAGGGCACCGGCAGCTGCTGGGCGCAGCCCGACGTCAATGCGTATCTGCTGACGCGGCTGAACACGGTGTTTCCGCAGGCCGACGGCAGTTTCGCGCTCGACTACTGCTGGAGCGGCGTCAGCGACTTCACGCTGAACGGCGCCACCGACAGCCGCAAGACCGACGGCCGCGTGCCGATGTACATGGTGCAGGGCTGGAGCGGCCACGGCGTCGCGCAGACGGTGCGGATCGGCAAGGCGATCTGCGACGATTTCGTCGGCCGCAACGACGATTTCTCGATGCTGACCGGCATCGACCATCGCGAGATTCCGCTCGGCCGGCAGTTGTCGCCGATCGCGATCCCGGCTGCGAAAGCAGCGATGAGCGTGATGAGCGCGCTCAACCCGGGCCGGATGATTTCGTTCTGAGCGTCGGAAAAGGAAAAAGCCCGATGCGATTGCTCGCATCGGGCTTTTGTTCGTCCGGCGACGGCGGCGCTTACGCGATCCGCTTCGCGAGTTCGACGGCCTTGCCGATGTACGACGCGGGCGTCATTGCGAGCAGGCGGTCCTTCGCATCCTGCGGGATCGCGAGCGTGCCGACGAACTGCTGCAGCGCTTCGCGCGTGATGCCCTTGCCGCGCGTCAGTTCCTTCAGCTGCTCATACGGGTTCTCGATGCCGTAGCGGCGCATCACCGTCTGCACCGGCTCGGCGAGCACTTCCCAGCAGTTGTCGAGATCTTCGTTCAGGCGCTGCGGGTTCACCTCGAGCTTGTCGAGGCCGCGGATCAGCGAGTCGTACGCGAGCAGCGAGTAGCCGAGCGCGACGCCCATGTTGCGCAGCACCGTCGAGTCGGTCAGGTCGCGCTGCCAGCGCGACACCGGCAGCTTGTCGGCGAGGTGGCGCAGCGTCGCGTTCGCGAGGCCGAGGTTGCCTTCCGAGTTTTCGAAGTCGATCGGGTTGACCTTGTGCGGCATCGTCGACGAGCCGATCTCGCCGGCTTTCGTCTTCTGCTTGAAGTAGCCGACCGAGATGTAGCCCCACACGTCGCGATCGAGGTCGAGCAGGATCGTGTTCGCGCGTGCGACCGCGTCGAACAGCTCGGCCATGTAGTCGTGCGGCTCGATCTGGATCGTGTACGGGTTGAACGTGAGCTTCAGGCGGTTTTCGATCACGTCGCGCGAGAACGCTTCCCAGTCGAATTCCGGATACGCGGACAGGTGCGCGTTGAAGTTGCCGACCGCGCCGTTCATCTTGCCGAGGATCTCGACCTTCTCGATGCGTGCGATCGCACGCGCGAGACGCGCGGCGACGTTCGCGAGTTCCTTGCCGAGCGTCGTCGGGCTGGCCGGCTGGCCGTGCGTGCGCGACAGCATCGGCTGTTCCGCATGCGCGTGTGCGAGCGCGACGAGGCGCTGGTAGACCGTGCGCAGCGCCGGCAGGATCACGTGTTCGCGCGCGCCGGCGAGCATCATCCCGTGCGACGTGTTGTTGATGTCCTCGGACGTGCACGCGAAGTGGATGAATTCGCTGGCCTTCTCGAGTTCGGCCTGGCCCTTCACCGATTCCTTCAGCCAGTATTCGACGGCCTTCACGTCGTGGTTCGTCACGCGCTCGATTTCCTTGATGCGCGCGGCGTCGTGCGCGGTGAAGCGCTCGGCGAGCTGCAGCAGGAACTGCTCGGATGCGTCGGAGAAGCGCGGGACTTCCGCGAAGCCGGCGCGCGACAGCGCGATCAGCCAATGCACCTCGACGGTGACGCGGTGGCGCATGAAGGCGGCTTCGGAGAGCCAGTCGCGCAGCGCTTCGGTCTTGCTGGCGTAGCGGCCGTCGATGGGCGAGAGCGCGGTGAGGGCGAAAAGCGTATCGGGACGAGTGTCGGACATGATCGGGCGGGCCTTGGGGCCGGGTCGAGCGAGGGGAGGGAGAATCCGGCATTTTACCATCGGCGCGCGACGATCCCGGCCGCGTGCGGCCGGCGGGCGCCGCCGCGTGCCGACGCCGCGCCGGCGCGGGTGCGCAGCGGGCCGCCGGGCCGTGCGCGCCGCCGCCGGCCGGGCCCGCCCGCCGGTAGAATGCAGGCTTCCTCCCGACCGCCGCCCGCCGCGCCCGCCTGCATGGAACTGAAATGGCTCGAAGACTTCGTTTCGCTCGCGGAAACGCGCAGCTTTAGCCGGTCCGCCGAACTGCGACACGTATCGCAGCCCGCGTTTTCGCGGCGCATCCAGGCGCTCGAAGCGTGGCTCGCGACCGAACTGATCGATCGTTCGGTCTATCCGACGCGGCTTACGCAGGCCGGGCAGATCTTCTACGAGCAGGCGCTGACGATGCTGTCGCAGGCGCATGAGGCGCGCACGCTCCTGCGCGGCCACGTCGGCGCGCCGGTGCCGACGATCGAGTTCGCGGTGCCGCACACGCTGTCGCTCACCTATTTCCCGCGCTGGCTGCAGCGGATCGAAGCGAAGATGGGCCAGGTCCACACGCGGCTGCGCGCGCTGAACGTGCACGACGCCGTGCTGTCGCTGGTCGAGGGCGGCTGCGATCTCGTGATGGGCTACCACCACCCGAGCAATCCGGTCGCGCTCGATCCGGCGCGCTACGACATGCTGATCCTCGGCAGCGAGCCGATCAGCCCGTTCTCGGCCCCCGGCCGCGCGGGCCGGCCGCGCTATACGCTGCCCGGCACGGCCGACGCGCGCGTGCCGTACCTGTCGTATACGCCGAACGCGTATCTCGGCCGGATGACGGAAGTCATCATCGCGAACGCACCGACGCGGCTGTTCCTCGATCGCGTCTACGAGACCGACATGGCCGAAGGGCTGAAGGCGATGGCGCTCGCGGGGCACGGCGTCGCGTTCCTGCCGCACAGCGCGGTCGAGGACGCGGTCGCGGGCGGCCGGCTGATCCGGCTCGACCGTTCGGTGCGCGGCGGCGCGCATCCGTTCACGCTGACGATGGAGATCCGGCTGTATTGCGACAAGCTCGCGCTGCAGGGCGACGATCCGCGGCAGAAGCTCGTGCGTGCGCTGTGGGAGGTCGTGCGCGACGAACTGCGCGATACGGACGGCTGACTGCGCACGATCGACCGCGGCCGACTGACGGCGAGCTTACCGCGCCTGTCGGACAGCTGTCCGGCGGCCGGCCGGCGCGCGGGCAACACGATTTTTCGCGGACGCGATGCACGGCCGATCGCGTGCGTTCTTGCGCAAATCGACCGCGGATTTGCGAAAAATCGCGATCATGCAAGAAACGCATAATCGAATAAGCAAACGGCATTGGATAAAAAAAACGGGTTTTTCGACAATGTGCGCACCTGTTGACCGTTGGAGCATCCATGTCTTCGCAATTGCAGTCCATCCCGTCCTACCTGCACGCCGACGATCTCGGCCCGTGGGGCAACTATCTTCAGCAAGTCGATCGCGTCGCGCCGTACCTCGGCTCGCTGTCGCGCTGGCTCGAAACGCTGAAGCGCCCGAAGCGCATCCTGATCGTCGATGTGCCGATCGAGCTCGACAACGGTACCGTCGCGCACTTCGAGGGCTATCGCGTGCAGCACAACGTGTCGCGCGGCCCGGGCAAGGGCGGGGTGCGCTACCACCAGGACGTGACGCTGTCGGAAGTGATGGCGCTGTCCGCATGGATGTCGGTGAAGAACGCGGCCGTGAACGTGCCGTACGGCGGCGCGAAGGGCGGCATCCGCGTTGACCCGCGCAAGCTGTCGCGCGGTGAGCTCGAGCGCGTGACGCGCCGCTACACCAGCGAAATCGGCATCATCATCGGCCCGAACACCGACATTCCGGCGCCGGACGTCAACACCAACGAACAGGTGATGGCGTGGATGATGGACACGTTCTCGATGAACCAGGGCCAGACGTCGACCGGCGTCGTGACCGGCAAGCCGATCGCGCTCGGCGGTTCGCTCGGCCGCAAGGAAGCGACGGGTCGCGGCGTGTTCGTCGTCGGCTGCGAAGCGGCGAAGAAGAAGGGCCTCGAGATCGAAGGCGCGCGCATCGCGGTGCAGGGTTTCGGCAACGTCGGCGGCATCGCGGCGAAGCTGTTCCAGGAAGCGGGCGCGAAGGTGATCGCGGTGCAGGATCACACCGGCACGATCTACCGGCCGGCCGGCCTCGATTCGAACAAGCTGCTCGACCACGTCGCACGCACGGGCGGCGTCGCGGGCTTCGAAGGCGCGGAGCCGATGCCGAACGACGAGTTCTGGACGGTCGAGACCGACATCCTGATCCCGGCGGCACTGGAAAACCAGATCACCGAGAAGAACGCAGCGAAGATCCGCACGAAGATCATCGTCGAAGGCGCGAACGGCCCGACGACGACGGCGGCGGACGACATCCTGAGCGCGAACGGCGTGCTCGTGATCCCCGACGTGATCGCGAACGCGGGCGGCGTGACCGTGTCGTACTTCGAGTGGGTGCAGGATTTCTCGAGCTTCTTCTGGACGGAAGACGAGATCAACCACCGCCTCGAGCGCGTGATGCGCGAAGCGTTCGCCGGCGTGTGGGCGGTCGCGGAAGAGCACAAGGTGACGGTGCGTACCGCGGCGTTCATCGTTGCGTGCAAGCGCATCCTGATGGCGCGCGAAATGCGCGGCCTCTACCCCTGATCGTCGACTATGATCAAGCCATGACGCAATCCATCCGGTTGCGTACATGAACCCTCGCGGGCGGTGCCGAATCCGGTGCCGCCCGCGCGTGCATTGGGGCGCGGAAAGGGTGCCCGGAGCCGGGAGGAAGGCGCCGGACAGCGCGATTCGTAGTTCGGTAAACAACCAGTACTTTCAAAAATATTACTTTGATACACTGGCGCGGGTTTTAGCCAAGGAGATGACCAAAATGAAATACCACAAGGCAGTCCTGACGGTCGCGGCGCTCTGCGCGTTCGCAAGCGGCGCGCATGCTCAGGAGACGGGCACGCTGAAGAAGATCAAGGACACGGGCGTGATCGCGCTGGGCCACCGCGAATCGTCGATCCCGTTCTCCTACTACGACCAGAATCAGCAGGTAGTCGGCTATTCCCGCGAATTCCAGCTGAAGGTGGTCGACGCGGTGAAGAAGAAGCTGAGCCTGCCGAACCTGCAGGTGAAGAACATCCCGGTCACGTCGCAGAACCGCATTCCGCTGGTGCAGAACGGCACGGTGGACATCGAGTGCGGCTCGACGACCAACAACACCGAGCGTCAGCAGCAAGCTGCGTTCTCCGACACGATCTTCGTGATCGGCACGCGCCTGATGACGAAGAAGGATTCGGGCGTCAAGGATTTCGCGGACCTGAAGGGCAAGACGGTCGTGACCACCGCCGGCACGACGTCGGAGCGCCTGCTGCGCAAGATGAACAACGACAAGCAGCTCGGCATGAGCATCATCAGCGCGAAGGATCACGGCGATTCGTTCAACACGCTGGAATCGGGCCGCGCGGTCGCGTTCATGATGGATGACGCGCTGCTCGCGGGCGAGCGCGCGAAGGCGAAGCAGCCGGGCGAGTGGGTGATCGTCGGCACGCCGCAATCGGAAGAAGCGTACGGCTGCATGATGCGCAAGGGCGATGCCGACTTCAAGAAGGTCGTCGACGACGCGATCTCGCAAGTCGAGAAGTCGGGCGAGGCCGCGAAGATCTACGCGAAGTGGTTCGAGAACCCGATTCCGCCGAAGGGGCTGAACCTGAACTTCCCGCTGTCCGATTCGATGAAGAAGCTGTACGCGAACCCGAACGACAAGGCACTCGACTGACCGCACGGCCGTTGATGCAGAAATGACGCTAATGAGACGGAAGAGGCCACGCTTCTTCCGTCTCTTTTTGCTGGAGTCTTGCCCATGTCTTACCACTGGAACTGGGGCATCTTCCTGAGCCCCGTCTCGACCGGCGAGCCGACGACTTATTTCGGATGGCTGATGTCCGGCTTCCGGGTGACGATCGAAGTGTCGCTCTCCGCCTGGGTCATCGCGCTGATCGTCGGTTCGCTGTTCGGCGTGCTGCGCACGGTGCCGAACAAGTGGCTGTCCGCGCTCGGCACCTTCTACGTGTCGATCTTCCGGAACATTCCGTTGATCGTGCAGTTCTTCATCTGGTATCTCGTGATACCCGAGCTGCTGCCCGCATCGATCGGCACCTGGATCAAGCAGTTGCCGCCCGGCACGCAGTTCTTTACCGCGTCGATCGTCTGTCTCGGCCTGTTCACGGGCGCGCGCGTGTGCGAACAGGTGCGCTCGGGGATCAACGCGCTGCCGAAGGGCCAGCGCGCCGCCGGCCTCGCGATGGGCCTCACGCAATGGCAGACGTACCGCTACGTGCTGCTGCCCGTTGCGTACCGGATCATCGTGCCGCCGCTCACATCGGAATTCCTGAACATCTTCAAGAACTCCGCCGTCGCGTCGACGATCGGCCTGCTCGACCTGTCCGCGCAGGCGCGCCAGCTCGTCGACTACACGGCGCAGACCTATGAGTCGTTCATCGCGGTCACGCTCGCGTATGTGCTGATCAACCTCGTCGTGATGTCGCTCATGCGCTGGATCGAAGGCCGCACGCGGCTGCCCGGCTATATCGGAGGCAAGTGATGCATCAGTTCGACTGGAGTAGTATTCCCGGCGCGCTGCCGACGCTATGGACGGGTGCGATCGTCACGCTGCAGATCACGCTGATCGCGATCGTCATCGGGATCGTCTGGGGCACGCTGCTTGCGCTGATGCGGCTGTCGGGCGTCAAGCCGCTCGCGTGGTTCGCGCAGGGCTACGTGACGGTGTTCCGCTCGATCCCGCTCGTAATGGTGCTGCTGTGGTTCTTCCTGATCGTGCCGCAGCTGCTGCAGGGCGTGCTCGGGTTGTCGCCGACGATCGACATCCGCCTCGCGTCGGCGATGGTCGCGTTCTCGCTGTTCGAAGCCGCGTATTATTCCGAGATCATCCGCGCCGGCATCCAGTCGGTGCCGCGCGGGCAGGTGAACGCCGCATTCGCGCTCGGCATGAACTACTCGCACGCAATGCGCCTCGTGATCCTGCCGCAGGCGTTCCGCGCGATGGTGCCGCTGCTGCTCACGCAGGCGATCGTCCTGTTCCAGGATACGTCGCTCGTGTACGTGATCAGTCTCGCGGACTTCTTCCGCACGGCCGCCAACGTCGGCGATCGCGACGGCACGACCGTCGAGATGGTCCTGTTCGCCGGCGCATGCTATTTCGTGATTTGCTCGTTGGCGTCTGTTCTCGTCAAGAGTCTCCAGAAAAAGGTCACACGATGATTTCCATCAAGAACGTTTCCAAGTGGTACGGCCAGTTTCAGGTTCTCACCGACTGCACGACCGAGGTCAAGAAAGGCGAAGTGGTCGTCGTGTGCGGCCCGTCGGGCTCCGGCAAGTCGACGCTGATCAAGACGGTGAACGGCCTCGAGCCGTTCCAGCAGGGCGAGATCCTCGTGAACGGCCAGTCGGTCGGCGACAGGAAGACGAACCTGTCGAAGCTGCGCTCGAAGGTCGGGATGGTGTTCCAGCATTTCGAGCTGTTCCCGCACCTGTCGATCACCGAGAACCTGACGCTCGCGCAGATCAAGGTGCTCGGCCGCAGCAAGGACGAGGCGGCCGAGAAGGGCATGAAGCTGCTCGATCGCGTCGGCCTGAAGGCGCATGCACACAAGTTTCCGGGCCAGCTGTCGGGCGGCCAGCAGCAGCGTGTCGCGATCGCGCGCGCGCTGTCGATGGACCCGATCGCGATGCTGTTCGACGAACCGACGTCCGCGCTCGATCCGGAGATGATCAACGAAGTGCTCGACGTGATGGTCGAACTCGCGCAGGAAGGGATGACGATGATGGTCGTCACGCACGAGATGGGCTTCGCGAAGAAGGTCGCGCATCGCGTGATCTTCATGGACAAGGGCGCGATCGTCGAGGACGACCGCAAGGACGATTTCTTCTCGAATCCGAAGTCGGAACGCGCGAAGGACTTCCTCGCGAAGATCCTGCACTGAGCATTCGCGCACTTCGTGCGCGCCCATGCGAAACCGCCCGGCCGAGCGCCGGGCGGTTTTTTTTCGTCCGCCGTTACCAGCTATACCGGTAGCCGACCTGCCCGACGATGCCGCGCCGGTACGCGCCGCCGATGTTGCGCGCTATCTTCGCGTTCGCGTACAGCTCGCCCGACTTGCCGAAGCCCGCGGTGACGCCGACGCCGAGCTCGTACCACGTGCGGCCGAGATGCGTCGCGAACGGTGTGCCGCCGACGACGGTTTGCCCCGGCGACAGGAAGTCGTGCAGCACGTCGGCCGTGAAGTACGGCGTCGCGGCGCCGCCGCCCGAGTCCGCTTCGAGGTTCGGCCGGAAGATGCGCACGCCGACGCGGCCGCGCAGCGCGTTCGTCGTCGTGCCCGACACGGCCGACACGTTGTCGTTGAACCCGTTGAGCTTCAGGTACTGGTACATCAGTTGCGCCTGCGGCTCGATCGCGATCGGCGTGCCGCCGATGCCGAACGGCTTGCCGATCTCCTGCGACAGCGCGAAGCCGAAGCCGTTCTGCGATGCCTCGTTGCCGTAGCTGTCGCGATAGCGGTTGCCGTAGTGCGTGACCTGCCCGACGCTGTCGAAGTACGTGCCGTCGGGCAGGTAGCGCGTCCAGTAGCCGCCGATGCTCTGCGCGTGCATCTCGACCGAGCCCGTCGACGTCGACAGGTTCTGCGAGTCGGCGCGCGCCATGTCGCTGAAGCTCGCGTTCGACACGCCGATGCTGGCCGTCACGCCCGCATGCGTGCTGCTGCCGCCGGGCGCCTGGCCGAGCGTCCAGTCCTTGCCGAACTGCGCGAAGAACGTGCGCTCGTCCGCCGCGAATCGGCCCGCGTCCGCATCGAGGCTCTGGCCGCCGATGCGGCCCCACACGCCGTCGCGGTTGCCGGGCTGCTGCTTGCCGAGGTTGTAGATGTCGCCGACGCGTTCGTGCAGCTTGCCGAGCGTCGAGAAGCCGTAGTCGGCGCTCAGCAGCGGCGTCAGTGCATAGCCGGCGACGCCCGGACGATACGCGAGCGTGCCGCCGCCGGACGGGTGGATCGTCGGGTCGCCGGGGTCCGTCGGATCGAGCTGCGAACGCAGGTACCAGCCGTTCGCGTCGCTTTGCCCGCCGCGATAGAGCCGGTATTCGTATGCGCCGGCCTGTACCGGGCCCGCGAGATGGAACGCCGACGCGGTGGTCGTGCCGCCGTTGGCGGTGACGACCACGGGAATCCCGTCGCCGGTCGTCCTTGCGCCGGTGCCGGCCGTGTTGGCGATCTTCAGGCCGGTCGTGCCGCTCGCGGCGCCGCCGTTCACGATCAGCCGGTCGGTCGGTGAAGCATCGGCGCCGAGATATGTGTTGAGCGCGATCGTGCCGCCGTTGCCGACGTAGCTGCCGGTCGTCAGCGTCTTGTAGCTGCCCGTGAGCGTCGGCGAGCCGGCCGGTGCGGCGAACGCGACGAGGCCCGCGTTGTTCAGGCTGCTCAGCACCGAGCTGTCCGTCATGTGCCACGTGCTGGTGCCGTCGATCGTCAGCGCGACCGGATCGATCCTGCCGGTCAGCGTCGTGTCGTTCGCGAGGAACACGTTGCCGGTGCTCGACGCGTCGGAGACGATGTCGCCCGCGAGGTTCACCGCCGACGCGTTGAACGTCACGTTGCTGCCGTTCGCGAGGTTCAGCAGCGTGCCGTTGCCGGCCGTCACGACCGTGCCGTTGCGCACCGCGATGTCGGCCGTGCCGCCGCGCGCGGCGAATGCCGGCCCGGCGGCGGCCGTCACGCTGCCGCCGTCGACGAGCACCGAGCTCGTCGCGCCGTTCGCGAGCGTGTCGGATGTCAGCACGCCGGCCGTCGCACCCTTGAGCGTCGTGGCGGTCAACGCGAGCACGCCGCCGCCGTCCGCGGTCGCGCCGTTGCCGGCCGCGCTGGCGATCGACGAACCCGTATCGCCGATGCGGCCGCCGTTGCGCGCGACGACGCCGTCGGCCGCGGCACCTGACGCGGCGACTTTCGCGCCCGACAGCAAGGCCGTCGCGCCGCCGTCCATGACGATCGCATGCGCGCCGGCGCCCGTCGTCGCGACGGTCGTGCCGTTGACCGCGAGCGTCGAATCCGCGCCCGATACGAACAGGCCGCGCGCGTTGGTGCCGGCGGTGCGGACGACCGTTGCCGCATCGGTCGCGATGTGCGCCCCCGTGCCCGTCGACGCGAGCCCGTCGGCGCCGTTGCCGGTGGTCGTGACCTGCGTGCCGGACAACGCGATCGCCGTGTTCGTGCCGAGGTTGTGGATCCCGCTTCCCGAGCCGCCGACCGCGATCGACGTTGCGCCGGCCGCGAGCCCGCCGCCCGATACGGTCGAGTCGATCAGCACGCCGTCGGCGCTGCCGTTCGCGACGACGGTGCCCGCGCCCGACAGCGCGACCGATGCGCCGGCGCCCGTCAGGCGCACACCCGCGACGCCGTCGTCGGCTTCGATCGAACCCGTGTTGGCGAGCGTCGCCGACGCACCCTGCACGAGCGCGCCGGTGCCGTCGGATACGCGGATCGTCGATGCGTTGTTCACCGTGCCGAGCGTGCCGGCCACGACGCCCGTCGAGCCGGCGCCCGTCAACAGCACCGTGTCGCGGTTCTCGAGCGTGCCGAGGTTTTGCGCGACGAAGCCCGTCACGCCGGCGGTCGACGACGCGACGGCGGCGTCGTTGGTCAGCGTCGTCGCAACCGGCACGCCGGCGTTCGCGCCGGCAAGGTCGTGCGCCTGGCCGTCGACGACGCCCGCGATCGCACCGGCCGCGTTCAGGTTGATCGTCGCACCCGCATCGATCGTGCCTTTCGCGCCGCCTTCGACCGCGATCGCGATGCCGTTCGCGCCGTTGACGTTGTAGATCGCGTTGCCGGTCGACAGCGTGGTGCCGGCGTCGGTCGCGAGCACGCCGCGCGCACGCTGGCCGTTGACGTCGGTCGTCAGCGTGCCGGCCGCCGACGTGCCGGTGTAGGCCGCGCCGCCCGCGACGCGAAACAGCGTCGAATCGTCGGTGTCGACGCCGAGGTGCTGCGCGGCGACGTTGATCTTCGAGCCCGCACCATACGCGTAGAAGCCGATCTGGTTCGTGCCCGACCTGAAGGCCGGCACCGCGTTCGCGCCGACGTCGATCGTCGCGCCCGAGCGCGCATGCACGCCGATCGCGCCGGTGCCCGTCAGGTTGAGCGCGCCGTCGAGCGTGGCCTTCGCGAGCGGCCCCTCGGCCCAGACGCCGTAATTGCGCGTGCCCGATGCCGGATCGAGGCCGCCGGCCACGTTGATCGTGCCGGTCGACGTCGCGGCCGTCGCGTTCGTGCCGGTCCCGACGACCATGATGCCGATCCCGTTCACGCCATTCAGCGTGATCGTGCCCGTGTTGGTCACGGTCGCGGCGGTATCGGCCACGAGCATGCCGACGTTCGCGAGCGGCGTGCCGGGCGCCGCGCCGTTGACGACGATCGAGCCCGCGTTGGTCAGCACGCCGGACGACGAGCCGATGCTCGCCAGCGCGGCGCCGTTCTGCGTCTGCGAGCCGATCACGATCGTGCCGTGGTTGCTCGCGGTGCCCGATGCGCCGAGCAGGATGCCATACGCGTGCGCGGACAGCGCGATGTCGTTCGCGGCCTCCGGCGCCGCGGCATCGTACTGCGCGGCGCGGCCGACGTAGATCGTGCCGCCGGCTTCGTTCGTGAAGCTGCCGCCGGCGACGAGGCCGCCGATCACCTGGCTGTCGAGCGTCGTCGCGTTGACGCCGACGTTGATCGTGCCGGCGTTCGACGCGCTCGCGCCGTCCGTCGCGGCCACCGCGTAGTTCTGCAGGTCGGGGCGATTGCCGACGAGGTTCCACGCACCGACGTTCATCACGCCGTTGTTGACGAACGTCGTGCCCGCGCCATTCGCGTATACGCCGTTTCCTTCCGTGTACGCGTTGAAACCGAAATTGCCCGGCTGCGTGCTGCCGCCCGTGTTGAAGTTGTCGCCGGACGCGTACCCGGACGAGATCGCGCCGTTGTTGACACCGCTCGCGCCGGTCAGCAGGCGCACGAGCGTGAAGTCGCCCGACAGGCGGCCGTCGTTGACGAAGTGCGCGCCGTGTTCCGCGAGGACGGCCGAGCTCGAGTCGATCGTATTGGTGCCGCGGAAGTCGATCTGGCCATCCTTGCCGATGTGCAGCGTCGCGTTCGCGCCTGTGCCGTGCATCACCGACAGATAGTTCATCGGCAGCGCATTCTTGTCGCTCGGCGACACGTTGTTCGCATACTCGAAGGATTGCGTGGAGAGCGTGACGGCCTGGCCGAGCGCGTTGTCGTAGGCGGCCTGCGAAGCGAGCGCGCCGTTCTGGACCGAACGCACGAGAAAGTTGTTGTACGCGGCGAGCGACGCGGCATCGGTGACGGTCCATGCGCTGCCGTCGAAGGCGGTGAAGGTGCCCGCATAGGCCGGCACGTCGAGCAGGACATGGCCGACCGGGCCGCCGCTCGCGAGATAGTCGCCGGTGCCGAGCCAGATCTGGTTGCGCGAATTCCAGTTGACGACGCTTTTCGCGGAGCCCGTGCCGTCCGCGACGAACAGGTCGGTCTGCTTCGGTGCCATCGTGATCGCGTTGCCGGCTGCCGTGGGCGAGGCCGCTGGATTGCCGATCGACACGTCGAGCGTGCCGCCGGAGCTTTCGACCGTGCCGATCCGCGTGTTCACGTACTGGTTGCCGTTCACGTCGTGATAGACGGGCACGTTGGTCGAACCCGCGCTCGACGCGGCGAACCTGGCCGAATCGTAGGTGGCGATCGAGGTACGGCTGCCGGTGATCGAGTCGGGCGTGCTGACGCTCTGCGTCTTGCCGCCGAGCGACAGCAGCGGCTGGTTCGGGTTGCCCGAGACGATGGTCGCACTGCCGATCGGCATGAGTGTGTAGCCGGGGTCGCCGCCGACGCCGGTCCATGCGCCCGTCAGGCCGACCCTGTCGCCGCCCGACACGGTGGTTGCGCCGGCCAGGTTGTCGTTGGCGGTCGGGCTGAAACTGCCGAGCGCGCAGGTGCCGCCGTTCGCGACGGCCGCGCCGCTGCCGCAGGTCGATGCATACGCCGGGCTGGCCGACAATGCGGCCAGCGCGGCGCCGAGCGCCGCGATGCGCAGCGGCGACCGGCGCGCTGCCGTGTGCGCGGCGCCGCGGCTTGCGCCGGATTCGCTGCCCGAGCGCTTGCCGCGCGCCCGTGCCGTTTCCGCAACCGCGACCCAGCAGCCGGCGGTTTCGCTCCATATCGATCGAAATGAGTGATTCACGACAAGCCCCTCTCTCTTTTTTGAAGTGGTATTCACCGCGCTGCAGTGAAATCGCAATCCGCGGTGGAGCAATGGCCTGAATGGACGTGCGGCGACCGTGGCCGCTTCTGCGCCAATCGTGATTCGTTACACCGAGGATGGATGGAGTCTACTGATCGGAAGGGTGGCTGATTCTCAAAAAAAATAACGAATGTGGCGATAATGCTGATTTCGTTCGGTATTTTTTGATTATGTGACGAATCGAACTGAAAGCCTTTGTGGATAAGGGTTTGGGTGATTTTTTTGGCGTGAATGCATGATTGTCGGGTCGGTGCGATGGCGCACGGTTCGCATCGAGGGTATGCGTTAGAATACGGTTCCCGGATTATATATGCTTCGGATTTTATGGATTATTTTTAGGGTTTTAACTATTTTCCCCTGGAAATTAATAAATTCAAGCGAATGTTGTGTGGTGTTGATTCGATGTGCGGGAATATGGTCCGGGTGAAACGGAACCGGCGCACGGCAAGCGATTTTCTCCAGCGCTGAAAATCGCCACATCGCGTGCACGCGAAATCGCCCGCACGATCGAACGTTGCGGGCGACGGTACTTGCCGTACGGGAAATGGAAAGCGGGAAGGGCGCCGGTGCGCCGCGTTCAGAAGTCGATCGCGTCGTCGGAGTCGCCGTCGGCGGCGGTTGCGAGCGCTTCGCGTGCGTCGCGCGGCGCCGAGGCCGACGCGTCGAGCGCCGGATTGCGCAGCTTTTCGAGCACGCGTTCGGGCACCGGGATCTGCATCCGCGCGGCGACGTCACCGCACTGGAACATGATCAGCTCGCCCGGCTCGAACGCGGTCCAGACCTCGTTGTCGGTGAGCGGCTGCGTCGCGATCACCGCGACGCGATCCTCGGGCGTCGTGTATTTCGCGAAGTCGATCGACAGGTCTTCGTCGACGAGATGCGCGGTCGAGAACGGCCAGCGCCGCACCAGGTAGTGCAGCCGCGTCGAGCAGTGCGCGAACAGCGCTTGGCCGTTCGACATCAGGAAGTTGAACACGCCGTGGTCGGTGATGCCGCGCGTCAGCTCGCCGACGCGTTCGAACAGTTCGGGCAGCGGCGGCTGCGCGCCGGGAAATGCCTCGCGCAGCCCCTGCATCAGCACGCAGAACGCCTGTTCGCTGTCGGTCGTGCCGACCGGGTGGTAGACGCTGCCGTCCATGTTCGGCGCGTAGTCCTGCAGGTCGCCGTTATGCGCGAAGATCCAGTGCCGACCCCACAGCTCGCGCATGAACGGATGGCTGTTCTCGAGCAGGATGTGCCCTTGCGTCGCCTTGCGGATGTGCGCGATCGTGTTCTTGGACTTGATCGGGTAGCGCTTCACCATCTCGGCGATCGGCGAGGTAGCCGATGCCTGGTGATCGATGAACAGGCGGCAGGCCTTGTCTTCGAAGAACGCGATGCCCCAGCCGTCGGCATGGTGATCGGTGAGCCCGCCCCGGGCCGCGAAACCTGTGAAGGAGAATGTGACGTCCGTCGGCGCGGCGCAGTTCATTCCTAGGAGTTGGCACATTTTACTTGGGGCGGCAGGCAGAAGCGGGGGGTAACGAACCGGGCGAACCCCGGTACAATGCGGCTTCTAGCATATCACCGAGCCTTGAGCGGTAAAAAGCGGATTCCGCTGGCCAAAGGCCTCGTGTTGCGGTTTGCCGTCAGTCGGCCCGCGCACGCGTGTTCCGGCCCCGCTGATGGCCAGTCCGTTCCTCACGACGCCTCCTATGACTGCCTCGAACGCTTCCTCCCCGGCGACGCTTTCGCTCGCCCGTCCCGACGACTGGCACCTGCACCTGCGAGACGGCGACATGCTGGCCGCCGTGCTGCCGCATACCGCGCGCCAGTTCGGCCGCGCGATCGTCATGCCGAACCTGAAGCCGCCCGTGACGACCACCGCACAGGCGCAGGCCTATCGCGAGCGCATCCTCGCCGCGCTGCCGGCCGGGATGACGTTCGAACCGCTGATGACGCTGTACCTGACCGACAACACGCCGCCCGACGAGATCCGCCGCGCGCGCGAAAGCGGCTTCGTGCACGGCGTGAAGCTGTATCCGGCAGGCGCTACGACGAACTCCGACCACGGCGTAACCGATCTCGCGAAATGCGCGAAGACGCTCGAGGCGATGCAGGAAACGGGCATGCCGCTGCTCGTGCACGGCGAGGTGACCGATGCGTCGATCGACCTGTTCGACCGCGAGAAAGTCTTCATCGACCGCGTGATGACGCCGCTGCGCCGCGATTTCCCGGGCCTGAAGGTCGTGTTCGAGCACATCACGACGAAGGACGCGGCCGACTACGTGCGCGATGCCGACGCGGCGCCCGGCCTGCTCGGCGCGACGATCACCGCGCATCACCTGCTGTACAACCGCAACGCGCTGTTCGTCGGCGGGATTCGCCCGCACTACTACTGCCTGCCCGTGCTGAAGCGCGAGACGCATCGCGTCGCGCTGGTCGAGGCCGCGACGTCGGGCAACCCGCGCTTCTTCCTCGGTACCGACAGCGCGCCGCATGCGCGCGGCGCGAAGGAAACCGCGTGCGGCTGCGCAGGCTGCTACACGGCGCTGCACGCGCTCGAACTGTATGCGGAAGCGTTCGACCACGCCGGCGCGCTCGACAAGCTGGAAGGCTTTGCGAGCTTCTTCGGCGCCGATTTCTACGGTCTGCCGCGCAGCGCCGAAACGGTCACGCTGCGTCGCGAGGCGTGGGAACTGCCGCGCGAGATCTTCGCGGGCGACACGACGGTCGTGCCGCTGCGCGGCGGCGAGACGATCGGCTGGAAACTCGTGTGACCGGCGCGCCGCCGCGCGGAGCCGGCCACGCGGCCGGCAGCGGGGCGGCGGATTTCGCGCGGATCGACTGGTCCGCGCCGTGGCTCGCGCGGTACGCGGAGCCGGGCCGCGCCGCACAGGCGGCCGCACGGGCGGGCGATGCCGCGCTGCTCGGCGCGCTGAACGGCGCGCTAAGCGGCACGAACCGCGACGGCGGGCGCGTCAGCGGTCGCGGCAGGCCGCTGCGGTTCGTGCCGCAGGCTGAGTTGCCGCCCGGTGTCGCGTACGAGACCCATATCGCCGACACCGGTGGCGTGCCGACCCGTCACAACCTTCACGACTTTTTCAATGCGCTCGTCTGGTTCGCGTATCCGCGCATCAAGGCCGCGTTGAACGCACGCCAGGCCGCGGCGATTGACGCGGCGGGTGGCGTCGGGCCCGTGCGCGGCACGCTGCGCGATGCGCTCACGCTGTTCGACGAGAACGCCGCGCTGTTCGTGACAGCCGATCGCGCGCTCGCCGATGCGCTGCGCGGCTTCGACTGGCCGCGGCTGCTGGTCGCCGCGCGCGAGGCGTGGGGCACGCGCTGCGAAGCGCGGCTCGTCGGCCATGCGCTGCTCGAGAAGCTCGTCGCGCCTTACAAGTCCTGTACCGCGCACACGTGGATCGTCGAAGTGAGCACCGACTATTTTTCGTGGCCCGATGCGCAACGCGTCGCGCATGTCGACGCGCGTGTCGCCGCCGAACTCGCGACGCGCGCGCTGACGAGCCGCGATTTCTCGCCGCTGCCGGTGCTCGGCGTACCGGGCTGGTGCGATGCGAATGCCGACGCCGCGTTCTACGACGATCCGGCCGTATTCCGCAGCGGCCGCCGCATGCGCACAGCCGGCGGCGGCGCGCAGTGCTAGAATGCGCGTCGCAAAGCAGGCCAGGCAGTCGCGGCCTCGCCGCCTTCGGGCGCGCGGGGGCGAGGAAAGTCCGGACTCCATAGGGCAGGGTGATGGCTAACGGCCATCCGTGGCGACACGCGGAACAGGGCAACAGAAAGCAAACCGCCGATGGCCCGGCGCAAGCCGGGATCAGGTAAGGGTGAAACGGTGCGGTAAGAGCGCACCGCGGCGACGGCGACGTTCGCCGGCACGGTAACCTCCACCCGGAGCAATTCCAAGTAGGCAGGCGCGCATCTTCGGATGCAGGACGGGGCCCCCGTCTCGTCTGCGGGTAGGAAGCTTGAGCGCGTCAGCAATGGCGCGCCTAGAGGAATGGCTGCCACGCGCTGTGCGCTTCGGCGCGCAGCGTGCACAGAATCCGGCTTATCGGCCTGCTTTGCCGTTCGAATGCGAAAGGGCCGGCGTCTCCTTGCGGAGCGCCGGCCCTTTTTTCATGCGCGAACGCCGTGCGTTCAGGCGGCGACGATGTCGAACGAATGCGTGAGTTCGGCCGTCTTCGCGATCATGATCGACGCGGAGCAGTATTTGTCGTGCGACAGGTTGATTGCGCGTTCGACCGTGGCCGGATTCAGGTTGCGGCCGGTGACGGTGAAGTGGAAGTGCACCTTCGTGAACACCTTCGGGTCTTCGCTCGCGCGCTCGGCCTTCAGTGTGACCGAGCAGCCGGTGACTTCCTGGCGGCTCTTCTTCAGGATCAGCACGACGTCATAGGCCGTGCAGCCGCCGGTGCCGAGCAGCACCATTTCCATCGGGCGCGGCGCGAGGTTGTGGCCGCCGCCTTCGGGCGCGCCGTCCATCGTGACGAGATGCCCGCTTCCGGTCTGGGCGGAAAACGCCATGCCGTCCTGCCCCATCCAGCTTACTTTGCATTCCATGCTTGCACTCCAGCGTTGCCTGATTCGGATTCGATCCGGCATTGTAGCCCGCTGCACAACGGTCGGCTGATGCGGTGCACGACGCGCAATGCCGGAGCCGCGTCGGCGGCGTGCCGAACAGCAATTTCCCTGCGGATTTTAGGGGTTTCACTCTAGCCGCGGGCCATCTTTGCTTGCTCTGGCCGACAGCAGGTGATTGATTTCAAAGGGAAAATAAATTTTCCCGACTGGCTGTCCGGAATTTCGCATTATGGGGTTTGATTTCGTAATGCAAATTTTCTTGTGAAGCCGGCGGCACGTTCGTATAATGAGCCTCATTGGTTGTCGCGCTGCGGCAACCTCCGAATGTCTCCTCCACCCTCCTCCTGAGGTGGATTAAGCCCGAACCAGCCGTTCGGGCTTTTTTTCGTCCCGTGCAATCATCGGTGCGCGGCTTGCGCGCCCCGGCATCCGTTGCATCCGTTAGGCAGGCTGCCGTGCGGCCGGCTGCGATGTCGCGTCGGGCAGCGTGCCGTGCAAGCGTGCGTCGGGTGCCGGCGCGGGCACGGCCGACGCATGGCCGTGCCCGCGTGCGCAGAAGTGGCGGACGCGTTCGCGCACCGCACGCAGGCGGACGACGCGATCCTCGGCATGGGCGGTCCGCGCTTCGGCAATGCGCGCATCGAGCGCGTCGAGCTTGGCTTCGCAGCCGGCGCGGGCGGCGACGGCAGGCGCTGCGGCAGCCAGCAGCGCGGCCGCGAAGAAGGGCGTAAGTCGTTGTTTCATCATGCTTGTTTGTTGTTTTCCGTATTCGGCCGGTCTGGCGCGGCAAGGTCATGTGCCGCGCGTCGATGGGTGCCTCCCCGGGCGCTCGGATCGCCTGGCTTGTCGGGGCACGACCGAATTTTGGCCCATTTTGGGCGCCGCGGACACGGGACGTGGATTCCCTTTGACCGCGTTGCCGTATTTCCTTTATAATTCAGGGCTTTTCCGCATTCATGCCCACGGAAAAAGAACAGGGAGAGCCTGCACCGCGCCTCGAAGCGCACACAGACAAGCAGGAAGAACACATCGGGCAAAGCATTTTTTTTGGATCGATCATGAAGACGTTTTCCGCAAAAGCCCATGAGGTGACGCGCGAATGGTACGTGATTGACGCGACGGATAAGGTTCTCGGCCGTGTTGCCAGCGAAGTGGCACGCCGTCTGCGCGGCAAGCACAAGCCTGAGTTCACCCCGCACGTCGACACTGGTGATTTCATCATCATCATCAACGCGAGCAAGTTGAAGGTCACGGGCAACAAGACGCTGGACAAGAAGTACTACCGTCACTCGGGCTACCCGGGCGGTATCTATGAAACGACGTTCGGCAAGATGCAGGAACGCTTCCCGGGCCGCGCGCTCGAGAAGGCGGTCAAGGGCATGCTGCCGAAGGGCCCGCTCGGCTACGCGATGATCAAGAAGCTGAAGGTCTACGCAGAAGCGACGCATCCGCATTCGGCGCAACAGCCGAAGGCGCTCGAGATCTAAGGGGACCCACATGATCGGTAACTGGAACTACGGTACGGGCCGCCGCAAGAGCGCAGTCGCACGTGTCTTCATCAAGGCTGGCAAGGGCGACATCATCGTCAACGGCAAGCCCATCGCTGACTACTTCTCGCGCGAAACGTCGCTGATGATCGTGCGTCAACCGCTGGAACTCACGAACCACGGCCAGACGTTCGACATCAAGGTGAACGTGAATGGTGGCGGCGAAACGGGTCAGGCAGGCGCAGTGCGCCACGGCATCACCCGTGCACTGATCGACTACGATGCGACGCTGAAGCCGTCGCTGTCGAGCGCAGGCTTCGTGACGCGCGATGCGCGTGAAGTCGAGCGTAAGAAGGTCGGTCTGCGCAAGGCACGCCGCGCCAAGCAGTTCTCGAAGCGTTAATTCCGCTTCATGGCCGCGCCGCTTCCGGGCGGCGTCCGCCGGAAAAACCGCCAGCTTTCGCGCTGGCGGTTTTTTTATGTCCGCTTCCAGGCTCGTGCTGCGGCGGCTCGCACGGGTAGGTTTGATGAAATCGACAAGAACCTATTGATTTCATGGACTTCAGCACGATCTTCTGATCGGCCCTACAATAGCGGCTAAAGCTTCTTGGAGAGTTCGCAATGAACGCTGTTACCGAATCCGCAGCAACGACGACCGAAATGCCGCTTCCGTTCGTCTTCACCGACGCAGCGGCCGACAAGGTCAAGCAACTGATCGACGAAGAGGGCAATCCCGACCTGAAGCTGCGCGTGTTCGTGCAGGGTGGCGGCTGCTCGGGCTTCCAGTATGGCTTCACGTTCGACGAGGAAGTCAACGAGGACGACACCGTGATGGACAAGAACGGCGTCCAGCTCCTGATCGACTCGATGAGCTACCAGTACCTGGTCGGCGCCGAGATCGACTACAAGGACGACATCAACGGCGCCCAGTTCGTGATCAAGAACCCGAATGCGACCACCACGTGCGGGTGCGGTTCGTCGTTCTCGGTCTGAGCGCACGACAGATCCGCACCGGTTCGCCGGAATGAAAAACGGGGCTTCATGCCCCGTTTTTTATGTCCGTGTGTGGCGCCTGCCGTGCGGCAGGCTTGGCGTCAGCCCGGATAGAGGGCGCCGAGCACGCGGTTGCCGGCCGCACCGGTGACCGTCGCGAGATTGCCTGGCTGGCGTGCGGTGAAGCGGTACGCGAGCCACGCGAACGCGAGCGCCTCGACCTGTTGCGGCGGCACGCCGAGCGCGGCCGTCGTATCGACCGTGGCCTGCATGCCGGCCTCGCGCAGCGCGTGACGGAGCGCGTCGAGCAGCACCGGATTGCGCGCGCCGCCGCCGCACACGAAGACGGCCTTGCAGCCGGGTGCGTGCTGCGCGACCTCGCGGGCGACCGAGACGGCGGTGAGCGCCGTGAGGGTCGCCTGCACGTCCTCCGGCGCGACCTGCGAGAACGCGGCGAGCTTTGTGTCGAGCCACGCGGGATTGAACAGGTCGCGTCCGGTGCTTTTCGGCGGCGGCGCGGCGAAATACGGTTCGTCGAGCAGCGCGTCGAGCAGCGGCGCGTGCACGGTGCCGCGCGCGGCGAACTTGCCGCCGTCGTCGTACGGCTTGCCGAGATGGCGGGTCGCCCACGCGTCGATCAGCGCATTCGCGGGGCCGCAGTCGAAGCCGCGCACGTCGCCGCTTTCGCCGGGCAGGATCGTGATGTTGCTGATCCCGCCGAGATTGCAGACGACACGCGTCTCGCCGGGCGTACCGAACACCGTCGCATGGAACGCCGGCGCGAGCGGCGCGCCGTGGCCGCTGGCGGCCACGTCGCGGCTGCGGAAATCGGCGATCACGTCGACATGGGTCAGCTCGGCGAGCAGCGCCGGGTTGTTGAGTTGCCGCGTATAGCCGCGCTCGGGGCGATGGCGTACCGTCTGGCCGTGTACGCCGATCGCGCGAATCTCGTCGCGCGACAGCCCGGCGGTGCGCTGCAATTCGTGGCAGCACACCGCGTAGCGCGTGACGAGCGCGTTCGCCGCGAGCGATTCGCGGTCGATCTCGTTGTCGCCGGGCTGCTGCAGCGCGAACAGCGCGTCGCGCAGCGATTGCGCGAAACCGACGAACGCTTCCGCGAGCACAGCCGGCGCCTTGCCGGTCTCGAAACGCACGGCGACGCCGTCGACGCCGTCCATGCTGGTTCCCGACATCAGCCCGAAGTAGATGCCGTCGGCCGGATGGGCGTTTTGCGGCTGTCGTTGCGGCACGTTGGGTTCTCCTGGATCGTGCGGCGCGGGCCGGTGCCGCGCGCCTTGCGCCCGATTATCCGCGCAACGTGACGTGCCGTTAAGCGATGCGCGCGCAAGTTATGGGAAAATCCCTGTTTTTGCGACATTTCTTCCTGGCACCGATGAGCACCGAACCCAGTTCCAAGCCTGTTTTCCCGATTACCGACGAAGTCCGGCATGCGCTCGCCGTCACGAAGCGCGGCGTCGACGAGCTGCTGATCGAGGAAGAGTTCGCGCAGAAGCTCGCGCGCAGCGCGGCCACCGGCACGCCGCTTCGCATCAAGCTCGGCCTTGACCCGACCGCGCCTGACATCCACATCGGCCACACGGTCGTGCTGAACAAGATGCGTCAGCTGCAGGACCTCGGCCACACGGTGATCTTCCTGATCGGCGATTTCACGTCGCTGATCGGCGATCCGTCGGGCCGCAACGCGACGCGCCCGCCGCTCACGCGCGAGCAGATCGAGTCGAATGCGAAGACCTACTTCGAGCAGGCCGCTCTCGTGCTCGATCGCGAAAAGACCGAGATCCGCTACAACAGCGAATGGTCGATGCCGCTCGGCGCGGACGGGATGATCAAGCTTGCGTCGCGCTATACGGTCGCGCGGATCCTCGAGCGCGAGGACTTCACGAAGCGCTTCCAGGGTGGCGTGCCGATCTCGATCCACGAATTCCTGTACCCGCTGATGCAGGGCTACGATTCGGTGGCGCTGAACGCCGATCTCGAACTCGGCGGCACCGATCAGAAGTTCAACCTGCTGGTCGGCCGCGAACTGCAGAAGCAGTACGGCCAGGAACAGCAGTGCATCCTGACGATGCCGCTGCTCGAAGGCCTCGACGGCGTCGAGAAGATGTCGAAGTCGAAGGGCAACTACGTCGGCATCAGCGAGAAGCCGACCGACATGTTCGGCAAGCTGATGAGCATTTCGGACACGCTGATGTGGCGTTACTTCGAACTGCTGTCGTTCCGCAGTCTCAACGAGATCGCCGGCTTCAAGCGCGAGGCCGAAGGCGGCCGCAACCCGCGCGATTTCAAGGTGCTGCTCGCGCAGGAAATCGTCGCGCGGTTCCATTCGCAGACCGACGCCGAGCGCGCGCTCGAGGACTTCAATCACCGCGCGAAGGGCGGCGTGCCGGACGACATTCCGTCGGTTACGCTCGCCGGCGCGCCGCTGGCGATCGGCCAGTTGCTGAAGCAGGCCGGCCTCGTGCCGTCGACGAGCGAAGCGCTGCGCAACATCGAGCAGGGCGGTGTGAAGATCGACGGCGCGACCGTGTCGGACAAGGGCCTGAAGGTCGAGGCCGGCGAGTTCGTCGTGCAGGTCGGCAAGCGCCGCTTCGCGCGCGTCACGCTGACCGCATGATCGCGCTGATCCAGCGCGTGAAGCGCGCCGACGTGCGCGTCGGCGACCGCACGACGGGCGAGATCGGCGCGGGCCTGCTCGCGCTGGTCTGCGCGGAGCGCGGCGACACCGACGCGGCGGCCGACAAGTTGCTGGCGAAGATGCTCGGCTACCGCGTGTTCAGTGACGCGGCCGGCAAGATGAACCTACCGGTGTCGAATATCGACGGCGCGGGCCGCGCGGGCGGCCTGCTGCTCGTGTCGCAGTTCACGCTGGCGGCCGATACCAACAGCGGGCTGCGCCCGAGCTTCACGCCGGCCGCACCGCCCGACGAAGGCGCGCGGCTGTTCGACTATTTCGTCGCGGCCGCGCGGGCGCGCCATCCCGTCGTCGAGACGGGCGAGTTCGGCGCCGACATGCAGGTATCGCTCGTCAACGACGGCCCCGTGACGTTCTGGCTGCAAGTGCGGCCCTGATTCTTCCCCGGAGACGCGCCGCGATGGCCACCACGCAGATTCTTTTCATCCGCCATGGCGAGACGGCCTGGAACCGCATCAAGCGCATCCAGGGTCATATCGACATCCCGCTGGCCGACACGGGTCTCGCGCAGGCGCAGCGGCTGGCCGCGCGGCTCGAACGAGAGGCGAGCGAGGGCGCACGAATCGACGCGGTCTATTCGAGCGACCTGGTGCGCGCGCAGCAGACCGCGCAACCCTTTGCCGATTCGCTCGGGCTGCCGCTGCAGTTGCGGGACGGGTTGCGCGAACGCTCGTACGGCGCATTCCAGGGGCATGACAGCACCGAGATCGAGACGCTGTTTCCGGACGCGTATGCGGCCTGGCAGACGCGCGATCCGGGCTTCGCGCCGGAAGGCGGCGAGTCGCAGCGTGCGTTCTATCACCGCGTGCTGCATGCGCTCGAGCCGATCGTCGCCGCGCATCCGGGCGGCCGGATCGCGTGCGTCGCGCATGGCGGCGTGCTCGATTGCGTGTACCGTTTTGCGAACGGTCTCGATCTGTCGGCGCCGCGCAATTACCAACTGCTCAATACGAGCATCAACGTCGTCGATTACGTGGATGGCCGCGCGCAGGTCGTGCAGTGGGCCGACGTGTCGCACCTGGGCGCCGAGAGCGACGACGACGGCTATCGCAAGGTGCTCTGAGCACGCGGGGCCGCCCGGCATTCCCTTCCTCCTGCGTGACGCTTACTGTGGCAGCGCGTGGCGCGTCTTGTAGTCGAGCGCGTATGCGATCTTGCCGGGCTGGTCGGCCGTGATCGGCTGGCGTAGCTTGTCGAATTCCCCGTTGTTGTATTTCTTCCCGCCGTTGATCGCATCGGCGCGCACGAGGTCGGCGCCCGTCTTGCCGTCGATCACGGGGGCCGTGGCCGCGACCATGCGCGTCGACGCATTCCAGGCCGCATTCACGTAGCCCGTGTCGGCCTTCGCCGGATCGGGGGCGGTCGTGCCCGCACACGCGCTTTTCCATTTGCCCGGTTGCGGCGTGACGGTGGCGGGCGGCGCGGGCGTCGTCGTGGTGCCGCCGGACGGCGTTGGGGTGTCCGTACGCACGACGGCGGCAACATCGTTGCCTCGGCAGGCGGACAGGGCGAAGACCGCGGACAGGCTGGCGGCAAGGACGAAGCGGATCGGCAGGCGTGGCATCGCGGGCATCGGATGTCGGTAGGGTGGCGGGACACCGCGCGGGTCACGGAAGGGCGGGACGTGCAGCACGTGCGACCGTGCGCAGGTGCAGGCCCGTCAGCTTGTCACAGGTATTTGAAATGAAATTGAAATAATCGGGAGAGGCTGATCGTCAGGCGGGTGGGGCGCCGTCGGGTGGGGGCGCGCTCGCGCGACGGCGCGCACGCTTCGACGCGCCGTTGACGAGCGCCCAGCGCAGTACGGGTGCGACGGCACGTACGCCGGGCCGGACCACCGCGCGCCGCAACGGCGCGAACGTCGACACGCCGAGCATGCGCTGCGCCCACGGCGGCAGCAGGTCGATCCCGGCATGCATCATCAGCGACGCGGCCGGCCGCAGCGCGGGCTTCGCGACCGGCACATTCAGCAGGATGGCCATCACGTCGAAGGTACGCGGCCCGGCTTCGAGTTCCGGCTGCATGCGCGCGAGATACGCGGCGACCTCGGCGCGCGAATGCGGCACCTCTTGTGCGCCTAGCATTTCGGCGATCAGCGCCGTTTCGGCGTAATAGCGGTCCTGCAATTCGCCCGACAGCGCCGGATTCACGTAGCACAGATGCGCGGCGAGGAAGCTCGATACTTCCGCGATATGCACCCAGGTCAGCAACGCCGGATCGTCGGCACGGTACGGCCGACCGTCGGGCGCGGTACCCGATACGCGCGAGTGGATCGATTTCACGCGCTCGATCAGCGCGAGTGCGTCCGCGCGACTGCCGAACGTCGTGCCCGTGATGAACGTGGCGGTGCGCCGCAAGCGGCCGAGAATGTCGGTGCGAAACGACGAGTGATCCCAGACGCCCGCGAGCGCGAGCGGATGGAGCGCCTGCAGCAGCAGCGCGGCGATGCCGCCTGTCATCATCGACGTGAAGTCGGCATGCACGCGCCAGCAGACGGCATCGGGGCCGAACAGCCCGGGATCGCCGGGCGGGGAAGAGAGATCGAGCGACGGGCCGCCGCCGCCCGCGGTCAGGTGCGTGATGCCGGCCACGAGGCGCTTGCGGATCGGCTCGGCCCAGCGCGGGCCCGGTGCGGGTGCGGCGGGGTGGCGGCTAGGCGGCGTCGTCATGGCTGGCGTGGCTCGGGCGGCCGGTTACTTCCCGGCGGGCGTATCCCACATGCCGCGTTCGGCGCTGCCGGCGTCGGGCGCGGAGAGCCCGAAGTGGCGGTACGTGAGCAGCGTCGCGACGCGCCCGCGCGGCGTGCGCTGCAGGAAGCCCTGCTGGATCAGGTACGGCTCGAGCACGTCCTCGATCGTGTCGCGCTCCTCGCCGATCGCGGCTGCCAGGTTGTCGATGCCGACCGGGCCACCGTCGAACTTGTACAGGATCGCTTCGAGCAGCTTGCGGTCCATCAGGTCGAAGCCGACCGGATCGACGTCGAGCATCGCGAGCGCGGCATCGGCCACCGCCGCGGTGATCTGGCCGTCGGCCTTTACCTCCGCGAAGTCGCGCACGCGGCGCAGCAGCCGGTTCGCGATCCGCGGCGTGCCGCGCGAGCGCTTCGCGATTTCCAGCGCCCCGTTCGGATCGATCTGCGCGTTCAGCAGCGACGCCGAGCGTCGCACGATACGCGACAGTTGATCGGCGTCGTAGAACTCGAGGCGCGAGACGATCCCGAAACGGTCGCGCAGCGGGTTGGTCAGCATCCCCGCGCGGGTGGTCGCGCCGACGAGCGTGAACGGCTGCAGGTCGAGCTTCACGCTGCGCGCGGCCGGACCTTCGCCGATCATGATGTCGATCTGGTAATCCTCGAGTGCCGGATACAGGATTTCCTCGACGACCGGCGACAGCCGGTGGATCTCGTCGATGAACAGCACGTCGTTCGCTTCGAGGTTCGTCAGCAGCGCGGCGAGATCGCCCGCGCGCTCGAGCACGGGGCCCGACGTCTGGCGCAGGTTCACGCCCATCTCGCGCGCGATGATGTGTGCGAGTGTCGTCTTGCCGAGACCCGGCGGCCCGAACAGCAGCACGTGGTCGAGTGGCTCGGAGCGGCGCTTGGCGGCTTCGATGAAGATCTCGAGCTGGCCGCGCACCTTTTCCTGGCCGACGTAGTCGTCGAGCTGGCGCGGCCGCAGCGCGCGTTCGAACACCTCCTCGTGCGACGAGGTGGGCGTGGCGGCGATGATCCGCTGCTCGGTGGCGAGTTTGTCGGTTTCAATCATGCGGCCATTGTACCGCGCGCCGCTCGCGGTCCGAACTGGCCGGGCGGCCGACTGGCGCGCGCCGCGCGGCGGCGCGACACTGCGTCCGACAGTCGGTTCTGGCAGGCGTTACGCCTTCGACAGTGCCTTCAGCGCGAGCTTGATGCCTTCGGACACGCCGGTGCCGGCCGGCACGTTCTTGATCGCAGCGAGGCCTTCCTTTTCGGAGTAGCCGAGCGCGAGCAGCGCGTTGAGGATGTCGGTCGCGTGGTCGGACGCCGACGCGGCCCCGGCGAGCGCGCCGAGGTCGGCGCCGAGCTTGCCCTTCAGCTCGAGCAGCAGGCGCTCGGCCGTCTTCTTGCCGATGCCTGGCAGGCGCGTGAGGCGCGCGGCGTCCTGCATCGTTACGGCCTGCGCGAGCTCCTGCACGCTCATGCCGGACAGCACGGCGAGCGCCATGCGTGCGCCGATGCCGGTGATCTTCAGCAGCTCGCGGAAGGTCGTGCGCTCCTGCGGCGTCAGGAAGCCGTACAGCAGGTGCGCGTCCTCGCGGACGATCTGCTGCGTGAGCAGCACGACGCGCTCGCCCGTCTGCGGCAGGTTGTAGAAGGTGCTCATCGGCACGTCGATTTCGTAGCCGACGCCGTTGCAGTCGACGAGCAGGTGAGGTGGGTTCTTTTCGAGCAGGATGCCGGCGATGCGACCGATCATGGATGGCGGGATGCGAGGAAGAAAGCGCGAGTGTAGCGCACGCGCGGCGCAATGCCGATGGGCTTCGCCGTCAGGCCGATGCGGTGCGTGTCGCGTGTGCGCCGCGCGCGGGCAAAACAGTCATCCGGTGTGCCGGGCGACGGTGCGCGCCGGCATCAGCCGACCAGCCGCCCGCGCCGCACACGCAGCCCTTTCTTCGCGAGCGCCGGTGCGAGGCCGCCGAGCGTGCTGAGCGTGTTGCCGCCGTGCGCATGGCAGATCGCCATGCCGAGCGCGTCGGCCGCGTCGGAACCCGGTTGTCCGGAGAGGTTGAGCAGCCGCGTGACCATTTCCTGCATCTGCGTCTTGGTCGCGCGGCCGTAGCCGACGACGGCCTGCTTGAGCTGCAGCGCCGTGTATTCGGCGACCGGCAGCCCGCCCGCGACGAGGCCGCAGATCGCGGCGCCGCGCGCCTGGCCGAGCAGCAGCGTCGACTGCGGGTTCACGTTGACGAACACCTTTTCGATCGCGGCCTGGTCGGGCGCATGTTCGCGCACGATCGTCGACACGCCCTGGAAGATCGTGCCGAGCCGGGTGGCCAGGTCGGCCGTCGGCGTGCGGATCACACCGCTCGTGACATAGGCGAGCCGGTGGCCGCTGACGTCGATGACGCCGAAGCCGGTGACGCGCAGGCCGGGGTCGATGCCGAGAATTCGCATGAGTGAGGAGAGATGCGTGATGCAGCGATACTACAACGAATGGTGCGGCGAGCCGGCCGCAAGGTCGCGCGCGACGGCGCCGCGCAATAACAAACCCGGCGGGTGCGACGCCGCCGGGTTGTCGTGCAACGGCCGCGCGGGCCGCGTGCGATCAGTGACGGAAGTGGCGCACGCCCGTCAGGATCATCGCGATGTTGTGCTCGTCCGCTGCCGCGATCACTTCGTCGTCGCGCACCGAGCCGCCCGGCTGGATCACGCAGGTCGCGCCGGCCGCCACGACGACGTCGAGGCCGTCGCGGAACGGGAAGAACGCATCCGACGCGACGGCCGAACCGGCCAGCGTCAGGCCCGCGTTCTGCGCCTTGATGCTCGCGATGCGCGCGGAATCGACACGGCTCATCTGGCCCGCGCCGACGCCGAGCGTCATGCCGTTGCCGCAGAACACGATCGCGTTCGACTTCACGTACTTCGCGACGCGCCAGGCGAACAGCAGGTCGTCCATTTCCTTCGGCGTCGGGTGGCGCTTCGTGACCACGCGCAGCTCGTGCGGCTGCACGTTCTTCGAATCGAGCGACTGCACGAGCAGGCCGCCGCCCACGCGCTTCAGGTCGAATGCGTTATGGCCGTCGCCGAGTGCGATTTCGAGCAGGCGCACGTTCTGCTTCGCGGCGAACACCTGCTTCGCGGCGTCGGAGAACGACGGTGCGATCAGCACTTCGACGAACTGCTTCGCAACCGCTTGCGCGGCCGCTTCGTCGACTTCGCGGTTGAACGCGATGATGCCGCCGAATGCCGACGTCGGATCGGTCTGGAACGCCTTCGCGTACGCGTCGGCCGAGTCGTTGCCGACCGCGACGCCGCACGGGTTCGCATGCTTGATGATCACGCAGGCCGGCGCGTCGAACGTCTTCACGCATTCCCACGCCGCGTCCGAATCCGCGATGTTGTTGTACGACAGTTCCTTGCCCTGCAGCTGGCGGTAGTTCGCGAGTGCGCCGGCCGGCGTCGCGATGTCGCGGTAGAACGCCGCGCTCTGGTGCGGGTTCTCGCCGTAGCGCAGGTCCTGCACCTTGTCGAACGCCATGTTCAGCGTTGCCGGGTACGCATTGCGCGATGCGTGCTTCAGCTCGTCGGTCAGGCTCGTCAGGTAGTTCGTGATCGCGCCGTCGTATTGCGCGGTGTGCGCGAACACCTTCGTCGCAAGGCGGAAGTTGGTCGGGTAGCCGACCGTGTTGCCGTTCGCCTTCATCTCGTCGAGTACGACCGCGTAGTCGGCCGGATCGACGACGACCGTCACGTCGCGGTGGTTCTTCGCGGCCGAGCGCAGCATCGTCGGGCCGCCGATGTCGATGTTCTCGATCGCGTCGGCGAGCGTGCAGTCGTCCTTCGCGATCGTCGCGACGAACGGGTACAGGTTCACGACGAGCAGGTCGATCGTCGGGATGCCGTGCTGTTCCAGCGCCTGCATGTGCTCGGGCAGGTCGCGGCGGGCGAGGATGCCGCCGTGCACCTTCGGGTGGAGCGTCTTCACGCGCCCATCGAGCATTTCCGGAAAGCCCGTGTAGTCGGCCACTTCGGTAACGGGCAGGCCCGCGTCGGCGAGCAGTTTCGCGGTGCCGCCGGTCGACAGCAGCTTGACGCCGAGGTCGGACAGCGACTTCGCGAAGTCGACGATGCCGGTCTTGTCGGAAACGGAAATGAGCGCTTGCTTGATCATGATGGAACCACCAATAGCCTGGGAAACGGGGACGGGGCGGCCGACTACAGCAGGCCGTGCTGCTGCAGCTTCTTGCGCAGCGTATTGCGGTTGATGCCGAGGTACTCCGCGGCGAGCGACTGGTTGCCGCCTGCCTGTACGAGCACGACCTCGAGCATCGGCTTTTCGACGCAGGACATCACCATTTCGTAGACGTCGTGCGGATTGGAGCCGTCTAGATCCCGGAAATACACGTCCAGGCTCTCGCGGACACATTGTTCGATGTTGTGCTTGCTCATGCTGCTAACTGGTTATGGTCGTCCGACTCGCCCTGGCCGTTTTCCTCTTCGTCATCGACGTAGACGAGATGGTCCGACAGCGCCTTTTGCGCCTCGAAGAATGCATTGACGGCGGCGAGTTGCTCGCGGGAGGAATCGAGCGTGTTCATCCTGTGCCGGAACCCGTTGGCACCGGAAAGGCCGCGAGTGTACCAGCCGATGTGCTTGCGCGCAGTACGGACTCCCGTGAATTCACCATAGAAAGCGTAGTGGTCTTCCAGGTGTTCGTTCATCACGTGCTGGATCTCGTCGATCAGCGGCGGGGGCAGCAGCTCGCCGGTTTGCAGGAAATGATCGATTTCGCGGAACAGCCACGGCCGACCTTGCGCGGCGCGACCGATCATCAGCGCGTCGGCACCGGTTGCATCGAGCACGGCCTTCGCTTTTGCGGGCGACGTGATGTCGCCGTTCGCGACGACCGGAATCCGCACGGCTGCCTTCACGGCCGCGATGGTGTCGTATTCGGCGTCGCCGCGGTAGAGATCAGCGCGCGTGCGGCCGTGCACGGTGAGCATCGAGATGCCGGCGGCTTCGGCCAGGCGCGCGACCGTGATCGCGTTCTTGTGCTCGCGGTCCCAGCCGGTGCGGATCTTCAGCGTGACGGGCACCGCATCGGGCCCCGTGCCGACCGCCGCGACGACGGCCTCGACGATCCGCTGCACGAGCGGCTCGTTCTGCAGCAGCGCGGAGCCGGCCGCGACGTTGCAGACCTTCTTTGCCGGGCAGCCCATGTTGATGTCGATGATCTGCGCGCCGTTGTCCACGTTGTAGCGGGCCGCTTCGGCCATCATCGCCGGATCGGCGCCGGCGATCTGCACCGCGATCGGCTCCACTTCGCCTTCGTGGTTCGCGCGCCGCATCGTCTTCGCGCTTTTCCACAGCTGCGCGTTGGACGCGACCATCTCGGACACGGCGTAACCGGCCCCCAGCCGCTTGCACAGCTGGCGGAACGGACGATCCGTCACCCCGGCCATCGGGGCGACGAACAGGTTGTTACGCAATACGTGAGAGCCGATAACGGGCATTGCAATGGCACCGCCCGCGACCGGCGCGGGCATGAAAAAGGCGGAGGGAAAACGCGCATTTTACCGTATTCCCATGCCCCGCCGATTTGACCCGGTTTGTGTGGTCCGGCGCGGGCGCACCGTACGGTGCGCCGCGCGTCAATTGCGCTGGCCGAACATCATCTGGCGCGCGATCGCCTTCTTGAGCGGCGGCACGAATTCGAGCGCGGTGAGCGCGGCGCCGCGCAGCAGCGGGAGCGGGCCCGCGTCGATCGTAAACAGTCGTGCAAGCGTGTCGGTCGCACCGATCGTGAAGCGCCGGTCGAGCGCGCGGCGCGCGTTGAAGGTTGCAAGTGCGGTCGCATCGAAGCCTTGCGAGGACAACGTGTCGACGAGCGTATGCGCGTCGCGCAGCCCGAGGTTGAGCCCCTGGCCCGCGACGGGGTGCAGGGTTTGCGCGGCATTGCCGACGATCGCGACGCGGCCGCTGACGAGCGTTTGCGCGGCGTTCAGCCCGAGCGGGAACGATGCCCGGCCCGCGATCGCGACGAACTGGCCCATGCGTTCGCCGAACGCGCTGCCGAGCTCGCGCAGGAACGCGTCGTCGGGCAGCGCCGCGCGGCGCGCCGCTTCGTCCGGCGTGCAGCACCAGACGAGCGCGTAGTCGGCCTGGCGCGGCCCGCCGAGCGGCAGCAGCGCGAGCGGGCCTTCGTGCGTGAAACGCTCCCATGCGACATTCGGGCGCGGCGCCGATACCGTGACCGTGCCGACGAGCGCGGTCTGCCCGTAGTCGCGGCGATGCTTGCCGGCGTCGGCGTGCTGTTCGTGGAACAGCCCGCCTTCGGCGTTGATGACGATGCGCGCGCGCAGCGTGCGTTCGCCCTGCGGGCCGTCGAGCGTCAGCGTGACGCCGTCGGTGTCCTGCCGCGGCGCGCGCGCGGTGGTCGACGTGAGCCAGTCGACGCGCGTGCCGCGCACGGCGTCCGCAAGCGCCTGCACCAGCGAGCCGTAGCGCACGACATAGCCGAGCGCGGCGAGGTCGTGCTCGTCGCGGTCGATCAGCGTGCGGCCGAAATGGCCGCGCTGCGACACGTGGATATGTTCGATCGGCGTCGCGTCGGCAGGCCACGCGAGCGTGTCGAGCAGCACGCGGCTGCCGTGCGACACGGCGATCGCGCGCGGGTCGTTCATGCTCGCGGCCGGTTCGCGCGCATCGATCAGCGCGATCGACGCGTGCTGCGTTGCGCTGCGGCGCGCGAGCCAGCCGGCGAGCGCGAGCCCGACAGGGCCCGCGCCGACGATGGCGAGGTCGTAGTCCGGCGTGGCCGGGGAAGAAGCGGTCGTCATCTTGATTCGTGAAACGGAGGTAACGGTCGGCAGCGGCCGGTCATGCGTCCGCGCGCATCAGCGCTTCGATCTCGGCGGCCGCGACGGGCACGCCGCGCGTGATCAGCTCGCAGCCGTGCTCGCGCACGATTGCGTCGTCCTCGATGCGGATGCCGATGTTCCAGTACTCGGGCGGCACGTCGTCGGCTGCGCGCACATACAGGCCGGGCTCGACCGTCAGCGTCATGCCGGGTTTCAGCGTGCGCCACGGCAGCGCGCCGTTGCCGTCGCGCTCGGCGAGCCGCTCGCGGTAGTCGCCGCAGTCATGCACGTCCATTCCGAGCCAGTGGCCCGTGCGGTGCATGTAGAAACGCGTGTACGCTCGCTCGACGATCACGTCGTCGACGTTCGAGAAGCGCGCTTTCGGGATGATGCCGGTGTCGAGCAGCCCCTGCGCGAGCACGCGCACGGCCGCATCGTGCGGCACTTCGAACGGCACGCCCGCGCGCGTCGCATCGATCGCGGCCTGCTGCGCGGCGAGCACGATGTCGTACAGCGCGCGCTGCGCGGGCGAGAAGCGCCCGTTGGCCGGGAACGTGCGCGTGATGTCCGACGCGTAGCCGTCGAGTTCGCACGCGGCGTCGATCAGGATCAGGTCGCCGTCCTGCGCGGCCGCGTTGCCGGCCGGGTAGTGCAGCACGCACGCGTTCGCGCCGGCCGCGACGATCGAGCCGTACGCGGGCGCCTGCGCGCCGTGCTTGCGGAACGTATACAGCAGCTCGGCCTCGAGTTCGTATTCGCGGATGCCGGGGCGGCACGCCTGCATCGCGCGGCGGTGCGCGAGCGCGGAGATGTGCGCGGCGCGCATCATGATCGCGAGTTCGTGCTCGTCTTTCACGAGCCGCATGTCGTCGACGAGCGGCGTGAGGTCGAGCATCGCGTCCGGCGCGGCGACGCCCGTGCGCGCCTGCGCGCGCACCGCGTCGAGCCAGCCCGCGAGCTGCCGGTCGAAGTCGGCCGAGGCGCCGAACCGGTAATGCACGGTGCCCGCGTCGGCGAGCAGGCGCGGCATCTCGGTGTCGATCACGTCGACCGCGAACGCCGTGTCGAAACCGAACGCGTCGCGCGCGGCTTCGGGCCCGTAGTGGAAGCCTTCCCAGATCTCGCGATCGACGTTCTTGCCGCGGCAGAACAGGATCGACTCCGGCGCGCCGTGCGGCGCGGCCGCGGTCAGCACGAGCACGGCATCCGGCTCGGTGAAGCCCGTCAGGTAATGGAAGTAGCTGTCGTACCGGTACGGGTAGGCCGTATCGCGGTTGCGCAGCAGTTCCGGCGCGGTGGGGATGATGGCGACGCCGCCGCCGGCGGCGCGCAGTGCGGCAAGCACGCGTTCACGGCGCTGGCGGTAGACGTCGACGGCGATGGCGGGTTCGAGGGGCGCATTCATCGTGCGATTGTAGCGCCGCCGGACGCGGCGCGTGAGAGGGCGGCCAAGCGCTGCGCCGGAAGGCCCGCGTGGCGGCTGTTGCAAACCATCCACAGGCCGGCCGGGCGATTTTCTACCGCGCGACGCTGGCCGGTTATGATCGGCGACAACGTATACTCTCGGCGGTTCCCTTAAAAAGGCAGATGATGAAATTAATCGGTTCGCTCAGCAGCCCGTACGTCCGAAAGGCGCGGATCGTGCTCGCTGAAAAGAAGATCGACTACAAGCTGGAGCTCGAGAACGTGTGGGCGCCGGAGACGGATATTCATGCATCGAATCCGCTCGGCAAGGTCCCGTGCCTCGTGATGGAGGATGGTGCCGCGGTGTTCGATTCCCGCGTGATCTGCGAATACGTCGATACGCTGTCGCCGGTCGGCAAGCTGATTCCGCCGTCGGGCCGCGAGCGCGTCGAAGTGCGCTGCTGGGAAGCATTGGGCGACGGCGTGCTCGACGCGGCGGTCGCGATTCGTCTCGAACACACGATGCGCGACGAGGTGCAGCGCAGCGCAAGCTGGATCGCGCGCCAGCAGCGCAAGATCGACGATGCGCTCGTTGCGATGTCACAGGGTCTTGGCGGCAAGACGTGGTGCGTCGGTAATCATTACTCGCTCGCCGACATCGCGCTCGGCTGCGCGCTCGGCTATCTCGACTTCCGGATGCCCGAGGTCAACTGGCGCGATCGCCACCCGAACCTCGACAAGCACTTCGTGAAGCTGCTGCAGCGGCAATCGTTCGCCGACACGCTGCCGCAGAACTGAGCCGCTGCCGGCCACGCATTCACGCCACGCAGTCGCACATTCGGCAGACGAAAGAAAAGCGCCCCGCAGGGCGCTTTTCTTTTTGCCGGGCCGCCCGGCAGCCGGGCGGTCGCGAGCCTCACTCGATCGACGCGTACACGGCCTCGCCGAGCGTGAACGAATCGCTGCGTGCAATCGGCCACCACTTGTCGTACAGCGAGAAGCCGCAATGGTTGCCGTCGAGCAGCGCGCCGGGCTTCAGGTACTTCAGCAACTGCGACATCAGCCGGACCTCGTGCGGCGCGATGCGCTGCACGATGTGATGCGCGCGCAGCTCGGACGGATGCGCGAGGCCGGCCGCCTGCACGAGTTCCTGCAGCGCGTGCAGCGTATTGCGGTGGAAGTTGTACACGCGGTCGGCCTTGTCGGGCACGACGAGCGCGCGCTGGCGCACCGGGTCCTGCGTCGCGACGCCGGTCGGGCAGCGGCCCGTGTGGCAGGTCTGCGCCTGGATGCAGCCGACCGCGAACATGAAGCCGCGCGCCGAGTTCACCCAGTCCGCGCCGATCGCGAGCGTGCGCGCGACGTCGAACGCGGAGATGATCTTGCCGCTCGCGCCGATCTTCACGCGGTCGCGCACGCCGATCCCGACGAGCGTGTTGTGCACGAGCAGCAGCCCTTCCTGCAGCGGCACGCCGACGTGGTCGGTGAATTCGAGCGGCGCCGCGCCCGTGCCGCCTTCCGCGCCGTCGACGACGATGAAGTCCGGCACGATGCCCGTTTCGACCATCGCCTTCGCGATCCCGAAGAATTCCCACGGATGGCCGACGCACAGCTTGAAGCCGGTCGGCTTGCCGCCCGACAGCGTGCGCAGGCGCTCGACGAATTCAAGCAGCCCGCGCGGCGTCGAGAATTCCGAATGCGTCGCGGGCGAGATGCAGTCCTTGCCCATCGGCACGCCGCGCGTCTCGGCGATTTCCGGCGTGATCTTCGCGGCCGGCAGCACGCCGCCGTGGCCGGGCTTCGCGCCCTGCGACAGCTTTACCTCGATCATCTTGACCTGCGGATCGGCGGCCTGCTTCGCGAACTTGTCGGGGTTGAACGTGCCGTCGTCGTTGCGGCAGCCGAAGTAGCCCGACGCGATTTCCCAGATGATGTCGCCGCCGTTCTCGCGGTGGTACTTCGACAGCGAGCCTTCGCCGGTGTCGTGCGCGAAACCGCCTTTCTTCGCGCCGAGGTTCAGCGAGCGGATCGCGTTCGCGGACAGCGAGCCGAAGCTCATCGCCGAGATGTTGAAGATCGAAATGTCGTAGGGTTGCGCGCGATTCGTGCCGACGCGGATGCGGAAATCGTGGTTCGGCAGTTTCGTCGGTGCAAGCGAGTGGCTGATCCATTCGTGCGCGACGGCCTTCACGTTCAGCTCGGTGCCGTACGGGCGATTGTCGGCGACGTTCTTCGCGCGCTGGTAGACGAGGCTGCGCTGCGCGCGCGAGAACGGTTTCTCGTCGGTGTCGTCCTCGACGAAGTACTGGCGGATCTCGGGGCGGATGAACTCGAACAGGAAGCGGAAGTGGCCCCAGAGCGGATAGTTGCGCAGGATCGCGTGGCGGTCCTGCTTCAGGTCGTACAGGCCGAGCGCGACGAGGGCGGCGGGGATCAGGATCCACAGCCAGGAGAGTGCGTGAGTCGACGCGAGCGCGGCCGTCGCGGCGAGCAGCAGCACGGCACACCACATCGCCAGATAGCGTCTTGAAAGCATGGGGACTCCGTAAGAATCTTGAAATACCGCCATGCGTACGCTGCGCGGCGGCACGCCGGCCTCGGCGGAATCGTGTTCCGTCGGGCGCGGCGTGCCGCAAGTCTAAACCGAATAGGTGTCAGCGTGCTTCGGCGAGCGCCGGTGCGTGGCCTTCCGCGGCTGCGGCCTGGCCGTGCCGGCCGGTTGCCGCGAACTCGATGATGCCGCCGCCGAGACAGATCTCGCCGTCGTACAGCACGGCCGACTGGCCGGGCGTGACGGCCCATTGCGCGTCGTCGAACGCGAGCGAGAAGCGCTCGCCGCCGGCATGCGCGAACGTGCACGCGGCATCGGCCTGCCGGTAGCGCGTCTTCGCGCCGCACGCGAAGCCTTCCGCCGGCGGCTCGCCGGCGACCCAGCTCACGTTGCCGGCGACGAGCTGCCGCGACAGCAGCCACGGATGATCGTGGCCCTGCACGACATACAGCGTGTTCGACGCGATGTCCTTCGCGGCGACGAACCACGGCTCGCCGCTGCCGCTCTTGCTGCCGCCGAGGCCGATGCCCTTGCGCTGGCCGAACGTGTAGAACGCGAGGCCGATGTGCTCGCCGACGACCTTGCCGTCGGGCGTCTTCATCGGGCCGGGTTTCGTCGGCAGGTAGCGGTTCAGGAAATCGCGGAACGGCCGTTCGCCGATGAAGCAGATGCCGGTCGAATCCTTCTTCTTCGCGTTCGGCAGCCCGATCTGCGCGGCGATCTCGCGCACCTTGGTCTTCGGGATCTCGCCGAGCGGGAACATCGTCTTCGACAGTTGCGCCTGGTTCAGCCGGTGCAGGAAGTACGACTGGTCTTTCGTGTGATCGAACGCCTTCAGCAGTTCGAAACGCCCGTCGCGCTCGCGCACGCGTGCATAGTGGCCGGTCGCGATCATTTCCGCGTCGAGCGACATCGCGTGATCGAGGAATGCCTTGAACTTGATCTCGGCGTTGCACAGCACGTCGGGGTTCGGCGTGCGGCCGGCCGAGTATTCGCGCAGGAACTCGGCGAACACGCGGTCCTTGTATTCCGCTGCGAAGTTGACGGCTTCCACGTCGATGCCGATCAGGTCGGCCACCGACACGACGTCGATCCAGTCCTGGCGCGTCGAGCAGTATTCACCGTCGTCGTCGTCTTCCCAGTTCTTCATGAACAGGCCGACCACGTCGTAGCCCTGTTCCTTCAGCAGCCACGCGGTCACCGACGAATCGACGCCGCCCGACATGCCCACCACTACACGGCGCTTGCTCATTTGCTGACCGCCTGACGTTCGAATGCCTCGGGGCGCGGCGCGACCGAATGCGTGTGCACGAAATCGAGCGGAATGCGCCGCCCGGCGAGATAGTCGTCGACGCAGCGCATCACCGCGGGCGAGCGATGGCGCTCGCTGCATGCGCGCAGTTCGTCGGCCGTCAACCACAGCGTGCGGACGATGCCGTCGTCGAGCACGTGGCCCGCGACCGGCTCGCCGGCCGTGCCGCAGAACGTGAAGCGCAGGTAGGTCGCACCGGCGCTGCCGGGACGGTCGTAGTGCGCGAGATAGACGCCGACGAGCGCGTCGGGCGTGAACGGGTGCGCGGTTTCCTCGAGCGTCTCGCGGATCACGGCGTCGGCCAGCGTTTCGCCGGCCTCGAGATGGCCGGCCGGCTGGTTGATGCGCAGGCCCGTCGAGGTTTCTTCCTCGATCACGAGAAAACGGCCGGCGTGCTCGACGAGCGCGGCGACCGTCACATGCGGGGTCCAGATTTCGGGTTTCATGGTTCGGCATTTTACCGGTTGCGCCCGAACGCTGCCCGGCATCTCGTTAGACGAATCCGACCCTCGCAGATCGTCCGTCCCGCCGATGCGTGGCGCCACGGGCCAGGCTGATGTCGCATTCGAGCACGATCGTGCGGAATGTGCTGGCGCAACCATCGCTTTCGGTTAAAGTGCAGCGTGAACGCCGTTGCCCGTGAGCCGGTAAGTCAGCCTGTCCGGCTCGTTGTGCAGTAAAAATCGCAAGAAAAGAAATACTGACAATGACTGGAGGAACCGACGATGCATATTGGAGTGCCTGCCGAGACGCGGGCGAACGAGGCGCGTGTGGCTGCGACGCCGGAAACCGTGAAGAAATACGCGGCTGCCGGCCATCGCGTCAGTATCGCGAAAGGGGCCGGCGTCGCAGCCAGCTATCCCGACCAGGCCTATGCGGCCGCCGGTGCCGAGCTGACCGACCAGTCGGCCGCTTTTGATGCCGACATCGTGCTGAAGGTCCAGGCGCCCACCGACGCGGAACTGCCATCGCTGAAGCGCGGCTCCGTGCTGGTCGGCATGCTCGAGCCGTTCAACGGCGAGCAGGCGGCGAAACTCGCGGCGGCCGGCGTGACGGGCTTCGCGCTCGAAGCCGCGCCGCGCACGACGCGTGCGCAGAGCCTCGACGTGCTGTCGTCGCAGGCGAACATCGCGGGCTACAAGGCCGTGCTCGTCGCCGCGGCGCTGTATCCGCGCTTCTTCCCGATGCTGATGACGGCCGCGGGCACCGTGAAGGCCGCGCGCGTGCTGATTCTCGGCGCGGGCGTCGCGGGTCTGCAGGCGATCGCGACCGCGAAGCGGCTGGGTGCCGTGATCGAGGCGTCCGACGTGCGGCCGGCCGTGAAGGAGCAGATCGAGTCGCTCGGCGCGAAATTCCTCGACGTCCCGTTCGAAACCGACGAAGAACGCGAGGCCGCGCAGGGCGTCGGCGGTTATGCACGCCCGATGCCGCCGTCGTGGCTCGGCCGCCAGGCCGCGCTCGTGCACGAGCGCGCGAAGCAGGCCGACATCGTGATCACCACCGCGCTGATTCCCGGGCGCCCGGCGCCGACGCTGATCTCGGTCGAAACCGCGCAGTCGATGAAGCCGGGCTCGGTGCTCGTCGATCTCGCGGCCGGCCGCGGCCCGGAATTCGACGGCAGGAAGAGCGGCAACTGCCCGCTGACGGTCGCCGACCAGGTGATCGTGCACAACGGCGTGACGATTGCCGGCTACACGAACCTCGCATCGATGGTCGCGTCGGACGCGTCGGCGCTGTACGCGCGCAACCTGCTCGACTTCATGAAGCTGATCGTCACGAAGGAAGGCACGCTGAACATCGACCTGACCGACGACATCGTCGCCGCGACGCTGTTGTGCCGCGACGGCGAAGTGACGCGCAAATAACGGAGGAGACCATGGAAGTCATCAATCACACGGTGATCAACGTGATCATCTTCGTGCTGGCGGTGTACGTCGGCTACCACGTCGTCTGGAACGTCACGCCGGCGCTGCATACGCCGCTGATGGCCGTGACCAACGCGATCTCGGCGATCGTGATCGTCGGCGCGATGCTCGCGGCGGCGCTCACCGTCGGCGTGACCGGCAAGTTCTTCGGCACGCTCGCGGTCGCGCTCGCGGCCGTCAACGTGTTCGGCGGCTTTCTCGTGACGAGGCGAATGCTCGAGATGTTCCGCAAGAAGGAGCCCAAGCGTGTCGAGGGCGGCAAGGAGGGCGCGCGATGAGCATGAACGTCGTTACGCTGCTGTACCTCGTCGCATCGGTGTGCTTCATCCAGGCGCTGAAGGGGCTGTCGAACCCGAAGAGCGCGCGCCGCGGCAACCTGTTCGGGATGGTCGGGATGGCCATCGCGATCCTCACGACGGTCGCGCTGATCGTCAAGCAGGCGGCCTGGCTCGGCGCGAACCTGCCGCTCGGCATCGCGCTGGTGCTCGGCGCGCTGATCGTCGGCGGCGGTGTCGGTGCGTTCGTCGCCGCGCGCGTCGAGATGACGAAGATGCCGGAGCTCGTCGCGGCGATGCACTCGCTGATCGGTCTCGCAGCCGTGTGCATCGCGTATGCGGTGGTGTCCGAGCCGGAAGCGTTCGGGCTCGTGCCGCAGGACGCCGTCGCGTCGAACTTCATCCCGTACGGCAACCGCGTCGAGCTGTTCATCGGCACGTTCGTCGGCGCGATCACGTTCTCCGGGTCGGTGATCGCGTTCGGCAAGCTGTCAGGCAAGTACAAGTTCCGGCTGTTCCAGGGCGCGCCGGTCGTGTATGCGGGCCAGCACCTGATCAACCTGATGCTCGCGATCGCAATGCTCGGCTTCGGCATCCTGTTCGTCATCACGCAGGCGTGGCTGCCGTTCATCATCATGACGGCGATCGCGTTCGTGCTCGGCGTGCTGATCATCATCCCGATCGGCGGCGCGGACATGCCGGTGGTCGTGTCGATGCTGAACTCGTACTCCGGGTGGGCGGCGGCCGGCATCGGCTTCTCGCTGAACAATGCGATGCTGATCATCGCCGGCTCGCTGGTCGGCTCGTCGGGTGCGATCCTGTCGTACATCATGTGCCACGCGATGAACCGCTCGTTCTTCAACGTGATCCTCGGCGGCTTCGGCGGCGAGGCGGCGGCCGGCGGCGCGGCGGGCGCGCAGGAGCAGCGCCCGGTGAAGTCGGGTTCGGCCGACGACGCGGCGTTCATGCTCGGCAACGCGGAATCGATCGTGATCGTGCCGGGCTACGGGCTGGCCGTCGCCCGCGCGCAGCACGCGCTGAAGGAGCTGACCGACAAGCTGATCGAGAAGGGCGTCGACGTGCGCTATGCGATCCACCCGGTTGCCGGGCGGATGCCGGGGCACATGAACGTGCTGCTCGCGGAAGCGGAAGTGCCGTACGACATCGTGTTCGAGATGGAGGACATCAACGGCGAGTTGGGCCAGGCCGACGTGGTGCTCGTGCTCGGCGCGAACGACGTGGTGAACCCGGCCGCGAAGAACGATCCGAAATCGCCGATCGCGGGGATGCCGATCATCGAGGCGTACAAGGCGCGCACGGTGATCGTCAACAAGCGTTCGATGGCGGCCGGCTACGCTGGCCTCGACAACGACCTGTTCTACATGGACAAGACGATGATGGTGTTCGGCGATGCGAAGAAGGTCATCGAGGACATGGTGAAGGCCGTCGATTAACGCACGCACCGGCAACTCGGGCGCCTGCTTCAACGCAGGGCGGCCCGACCGGACAGGCCCGACCGGCGCAAGCCGGCCGGGCCTCTTTCATGGTGCGACGAGGTTCGCGATGCACGCGGCGATCGCGTCCCGCACGCGCACGATCGCCGGATCGCGCTGCGTGCTCGTGCGCCAGCCGATTTCCACCGGATAGCGCGGCAGGTCGACGGGGCACGCGAGCGCGCGCAGCGGCGCCGATCGCTCGATCGCGCGTGCCGCGTGCGCGGGAATCGTCGCCACCGCGTCGGAGCCGGCGAGCAGGTATGGCAACGCGGCGAAATGCGTGGTCGATGCCACGACGCGCCGCTTGTGGCCGAGCGCGGCCAGCGCCTCGTCGACGATCCCGATCACGCCGCCCGACGAGACGAGCAGGTGGTCGCGCCGCAGGAAATCGGCGAGCGTGAGCGTGCGCGGCGGCCGCGTGCGGGCGGCCGGATCGATCAGGCACGCGTAGCCGCCGGTCGCGACCGCGCGCCGGCTGAGCCCGTTCGCCGAGAACCCGCCGGACGCGATCGCGAGATCGACGCCGTGCCGCAGCAGCGCATCGCCGGCGATGCCGCTGTGCGTTTGCCGGAAGATCAGCCGGATGCCCGCGGCTTCCCGCGCGACCGCATCGATCAGCGCGCGGCCGAGCGCGATCTCGAAGTCGTCCGACAGCCCGATCGAGATCGTGCGGCCGACGCGGTCGCCGCCGTCGGCCGCGATCGCGAGGCTTTCGCGGCAGCGGTCGAGCGCATCGGACAGGATCGGCTTCAGTTCGTCCGCGCGCGGCGTCGGCGCGAGCCCGCGGCCGGTGCGCGCGAACAGCGGATCGGCATAGATCACGCGCAGCCGCGCGAGCGCCGCGCTGACGGCCGACTGCGTGAGGCCGAGCCGCAGCGCCGCGCGGCTCGCGCCGCCTTCCTCGTATAGCGCCTCGAACACCTTCAGCAGATTCAGGTCGAGGCTGGCGATATCATCCTGGTTCATGATACTTATCGTTGTATCGATTTGATCGATGAGATTTTATCGATAAAGATGGCGTCACCCCATTCATCGGAGACGCCTTCATGTCCACGTCCATCATCGCCGCGCTGCAGATCGGCGCATCGCCCGCCGGCACGCGCGCCACGCTCGACACGATCCTCGGCTACGAAACCGCGATCCGCGACAGCGGCGCGTCGCTCGTCGTGCTGCCCGAGGCCGTGCTCGGCGGCTATCCCAAAGGCGAGATCTTCGGCACGCGGCTCGGCTACCGGCTGCCCGAGGGCCGCGACGCGTATGCGCGTTACGCCGCGCAGGCGATCGACGTGCCGGGCCCCGAAACCGACGAGCTGGCCGCGTTGTCGCAGCGTACGGGCGCGAGCTTCGTGGTCGGCGTGATCGAGCGCGGCGGCAGCACGCTGTACTGCACGGCACTGTTCTTCGATCCGCGCGACGGGCTCGTTGCGAAACACCGCAAGCTGATGCCGACCGGCACCGAGCGGCTGATCTGGGGGCAGGGCGACGGCTCGACGCTGCCGGTCGTCGACACGGCGGCGGGACGTGCGGGCGCCGCGATCTGCTGGGAGAACCACATGCCGCTGCTGCGCTGCGCGATGTACGCGAAAGGCGTGCAGATCTGGTGTGCGCCGACCGTCGACGAGCGCGACCTGTGGCAGAGCTCGATGCGGCACATCGCGCACGAGGGGCGCTGCTTCGTCGTGAGCGCGTGTCAGGTGCAGCCGTCGCCGCGCGCGCTCGGCATCGACGTGCCGGGCTGGGATCCCGAGCGGCCGCTGATCCGCGGCGGCAGCGTGATCGTCGGGCCGCTCGGCGACCTGCTGACGGAACCGCTGATCGGCGAGGCCGGGCTCGTGACCGCGCGCATCGATACCGACGAGATCGTGCGTGCGCGCTACGACTTCGACGTCGTCGGCCACTACGCGAGGGCCGACGTGTTTTCGCTGCACGTCGACGAGCGGCCGAAGCGGCCGGTGGTGTTCGGCGCGTAAGAAAATGCGGGCGCGGGCTCCGCGCGGCGGCCCGGGGAATGGACGGCGGCGGCACGCGCCCGCCGTCGTGCCGCGTCAACGCATCGGTGCTTCCGCGATCCGCATGTAGTCGGCGATCCGCCGTCCTTCCATGTCCGGAAACTGCTCGTGCACGGTGATGTCGCCCATCCGCGCGATGTCGAAGGTACGGAAATCGTCGCGCAGCTCGCACCACGCGCCGATCGTCCAGCGCCCGCCCCAGTAGACGAGCCCGAGCGGCCACACGCGGCGTTGCGAATGCGCGCCGAGCCGGTCGCGGTAGCCGAAGCTGACGATGTGGCGCGTGTCGATGGCCTGGTGGATCGCGTCGACCTTCGCGCAAAACGTCTCGTCGATGTGGAACGACGGCGCGAACACGGGCAGGCGGTCGAGCGCCGTGCGCTTGTCGGCCGGCATCGCCGACGCGATCTTCGCAAGCGCCGAGCGGGCGCCGCTCGCGAAGCGCGCACCGCCCCAGGTCTCGAGCATGCGCGCGCCCGTGGCGAGCGCCGCGAGCTCCTCCGCCGTGAACGTGAGCGGCGGCAGGCTCGCATTGCGGTTCAGCCGGTAGCCGATGCCGGCTTCGCCCTCGATCGGCACCCCTGACAGTTGCAGGTCGCGCACGTCGCGATAGACCGTGCGCGGCGACACCGACAGCCAGTCGGCAAGCTGCTGCGCGGTCGTGAGACGGCGCCCGCGCAACAGCTCGGCGATCTGGAACAGGCGGTCGGCACGGCGTGTCATGGCAGTACCTCGATTCCAACGGCTAAGGGGACTTCGCGATGATAGCGCCGCACCGCCCCGATGGCCGATGCGCTCAATGGCATTTCGGCGCGTGCAGGCCGACGCGGTTGCCTTCGGTATCGATCAGGTAGCCGATGTAGCCGTAGTTGTTCGGCAGCTCGACGACCGAGCCCTGCACGACGCCGCCCGCGCGCTTCGCGCGTTCCAGCGCCGCGACGACCGAGTCGCCGGCGTTCAGGTAGACCAGTACGCCGTTCGCGCTCGGCTTCATCTGCTGCGGATCGAACACGATGCTGCCGCCCGTGTTCGACGCCTCGTGATCGAACACGGCCATCGGCACGCCGCCGATGACTTCGCGCTGCAGCGTGGTTTGCAGCACGGTTTCGTAAAAGCGGATCGCGCGGTCGAAGTCGAGGGACGGAATGTCGAACCACGCGATCGCGCGTTCCTGGGTTGCGGTGGCAGTTGCGGACGTCATGACGAACTCCTTGTTGCGTTGTTATTCGGGTTCTGTGTGGAAACCAGCGTTGCATTGCGCCGGGATTGCAGTGTGAGCGCGGGCTGCTGACACCGTATTGTCAGTAGAGTTGTCATCCTTGACATGCAACCATTTGGTTGCATAATAAGGCCATCGACCCTGGAGTGGCATGGATCTCGTTTTCAAGGCGCTGGCCGATGCCACGCGCCGTCAGTTGCTCGACCTGCTGCATGCGAAAAGCGGCCAGACCCTGTCCGAACTGTGCGACGGGCTCGCGATGAGCCGGCAGGCCGTGAGCAAGCATCTCGCGCTGCTCGAGGCCGCGAACCTCGTTGCGACCGCATGGCGCGGCAGGGAGAAGCTGCATTACCTGAATCCGGTGCCGATCCACGATATCGCGGAACGCTGGATCGGCAAGTTCGAGCGTCAGCGCCTGCAGGCGCTGGCGGATCTCAAGCGCGGGCTGGAAGCGGCCCGCGGCACAGGAGACGACGATGGGTAACCCCGCCTTTGTGTACGTGACCTTCATCGCGGCGACGCCCGAGCGCGTGTTCGACGCGCTGACCAATGCCGAGCTGACGAAGGACTACTGGGTACGGCATCGCAACGCGTCGCCCGACTGGCGGCCGGGCTCGCGATGGGAGCATCAGGACTACGACGATCCGTCGCGGGTCGACATCGTCGGCGAAGTGGTCGAGAACGATCCGCCGCACCGGCTGGTCGTCACGTGGCGTACGCCGTCGGGAGAGGGCGAGGAATCGCGCGTGACCTATCTCGTCGAGCCGCACGAGGGCGTCGTGAAGCTGACCGTCACGCACGACGGGCTCGTGGCCGGTTCGGAGATGGATCGCGGGATTCGCGGCGGATGGCCGGTCGTGCTGTCGAGCCTGAAGACGCTGCTCGAGACGGGGCACGCACTGCCGTTCACGATGGCGCGCTGGTCGAAGTCGAAGCACTGACCCGCGCCGGGGGAGGAGCGCGCGGGCACCGCGATGGCGGCCCGCGCGATGGTGTCGCTTATGCGTCGCCTTCCGGCGCGGCCGGGCGCGCCTTCACGCTGCCGGCGATCAGGTCGAAGCGGAACAGCCGGCATTCGAGCGCGCCGTTGAACAGCGGCGTCTTCGCCGATTCGCGCAGCCGCAACTGGCCCGGCAGCGAACGGTCGGACGTCAGCAGGAATGCCTGCCAGCCCGTGAAGCGCTGTTTCAGCGCATCGCCGAGCGCGTTGAAGAACTCGCTGTCCGGCGCGTCGGTGTGCGTGCGGCGGAACGCATCGTCGTTGCCGCGGTTGCGGCCCGTCTCGCGCACCTCGCCGCGCGCGCTGCGGCCGCGCACTTCGATCCGCTCGCCGTACGGCGGGTTCGCGAGAATGATGCCCGGCCCGTCGCACGGCGGCGTCATCCCGCGGGCGTCGACCTGCTTGAGCCACACCGACGGCACGCCGGCGCGCTCGAGGTTCGCGCGCGCCTTCTCGAGCATGTCGCCGGAAATGTCGCTGCCGTACACGCCGAGCGCGTCGCCGCGCTTGCCGCGCGCCGCGCGCTTCGCGTCCAGCGCCGGGACCTTCAGCCCCTGCCACGCGGTGATGTCGTACTGCTTGAGCTTTTCGAAGCCGAACCGGCGCTCGACCCCGGGTGCAACGCCGAGCGCGATCTGCGCGGCTTCCGCGAGGAACGTGCCGCTGCCGCACATCGGGTCGTACAGCGGCGTGCCGGGCGCCCAGCCCGTCAGGCGCAGGATGCCGGCCGCGAGGTTCTCGCGCAGCGGTGCCGCGCCCTTGTCGAGACGCCAGCCGCGCTTGAACAGCGGCTCGCCCGATGTGTCGAGGTACAGCGTGCACTCGTTGGCCGTCAGGAACGCGAACACGCGCACGTCAGGCGCACCCGTGTCGATGCTCGGGCGCGCGCCGGTCTTGTCGCGCATCCGGTCGCAGATCGCGTCCTTCACGCGCAACGTCGCGAATTCGAGGCTTTTCAGCGGCGACTTGATCGCGGTGATGTCGACGCGCAGCGTCTGCGTCGCAGCGAACCAGCGCTCCCACGGCTGCTCGAGCGCGAGCGCGTAGACATCCTGCTCGTTGCGGTACGCGCGGTGCGCGATCTTCAGCAGGATCCGGCTCGCGATCCGCGAATGGAGGTTCGCGGCCATGCCGGCGGCCCAGCCGCCGCTGAAATGGACGCCGCCCGGCACCTGCGCGCCCGCGGCGAACGGCGCGCCGTTCAGGTGGCGGCCGGCGATTTCGGCCAGCTCGGCGGCAAGCGCCGCTTCGAGGCCGCGCGGGCAGGGGGCGAAGAATTCGTACAGGGTGGGCGAGGACATAAGGCGGGAGAGGACGTGCAAAAGTCCACTATTGTACGCGGCGCGGGCGACCGGGGCCGGCGTTTCGGCGCGGCGACGCAGGCGCGGCGGCCGCTTCCGCTCGCCGGGAGGCCGGCGCGGCGGCACCCGGCCGGGCACCGCCGCGCCGCCTCCGGCTCAGTGCGCGCCCGGCTGGCCGGTGCGCGCGGCCTGGCTGGCGGCCGGCCAGAACAGCGCGAACGGATTGGACAGCACCGTGCGGACGATCGCGCCGACGAGCGCGCGCACCTTGGTCGGGCGCAGGCTGCGGGAGCGCACGGCCATCGTGAACGCGAGCGCGAAACTCACGAGCACGTTGAGGATCGCCATGCTGAGCACGCCGGCGCCGGCCCACCACAGCTCGGGCGTCCCGAGCGCATTCTTGCCCAGCACGCCGAGCGCGACCCCGATCGAGCCGGCCGACAGCGTCACGTGCCGAACCTCGAACGGGAACATGAACACGGTGACGATCGCCGGAATGAGACCGAGCATCAGGCCGAGGCCGACGTTCGCGACCACGCCCGCGACGTTCGACCGGCAGAATTGCGCGAGCTTCGCGGCGCCGGCCGCGCCGAGCGTCAGGCGCAGCCGGCGGTTGTACGTGAGCGCGTCGCCGACCCGGTGCAGCACGAACCAGTTGTCGGCCCAGCCCGCGAGCAGGCTCGACGCCCACAGCAGCACGCCCGTCAGCGCCGCGTAGAGCGGCGTCGGGCCGAGCAGCGAGAACGAGTGCAGCGTCGCGTGCGCCTTCTCCGGCGAGATCAGGTTCGTGTGCAGCACGTTGCCCGCGAACAGTTGCACGAGCAGGCACACGGGCAGCACGACAAGCACGTTGCCGGAAATCGCGGCCGCCTGCGTGCGGATCAGCGCGATCACCGACGACACGAACGCCTTCACGCCTTCCTCGTGGCCGGTGTCGTCGAGTTCGCGCGCGAGCGTCGGCGCGGTCATCGCGGGCTGCTTGGTCGCGAGCGTGAAGTGCAGGAAGTGCATCAGCATGAAGCTGGCCGCGTAGTTGATGCCCGCGAGCAACCCTTCGAGCATCGACTGCAGGTGCGCGCCCGTGATCGCGAACTTCACGCACACGGTCACAACCGTGACGAGGCCGCCGCCCGCGGCCATCCGCAGCATCTTCAGGTACTCGGCGCGGCCGCGCGAGATGTAGTGCTCGCCGGTGTCCGCGTTGGTCTCGACGAGCTTGCGCGCGAACAGCGAGAAGTTGCTGCGCACGAGGTGCGTGACGCTCTGGCTGTTCTGGTTCGCGTCGACCAGCTCGGCCGTCAGGCGTGCCATCCCGTGCAGGTCGTCGCGTGCCATCCACGCGTTCAGCAGCGTTTCGGCGCGCAGGATGCGCATGCGCATCCGTTCGACCTGGAACACGATGTCGACCGACACGCCGTTGCGGTACAGGTGCGAGAACACGTTGTCGACCGCGATCCGGCATTCGTCGAGCAGCACGCGCAGGTAGTTCACCTCGTGCAGCAGCTTGCTCGGGTCGCCGCCGTCCTCGACGGCCGCGTGCGCGGTCTCGACCGCAAGCATCGCGCGCGTGAGGCGATAGAACGGCTGCGTTTCGAGCGGCTTGCGCGCATCGTCGTCGGACAGCCGGCTGCGCACCGTCTGCGACAGGCCGGTCGAGCTGATCTGGCAGGTCAGGTTGTGCAGCGCGGCCAGCAGGTCGCGCGAGAACGAGCCGGGCTCGTGGCGCTCTTCGTCGGTGACGTCGAACGAGAACAGCTCGGCGAGGCGTGCGAGCAGGTCGTCGGGCAGCGCGTCGATCCATTGCGCATCCTCGGGCGACGGGAACATCAGCGTGAACAGCGCCGACAGCTCGCGGCGGTTCGGCGCGGGCGGGATCAGCGACGAGTCGATCCGCTCGAACAGCGCGCCGAAGAAGCCCGAGTGCACGGGCATGCCGGCGTCGCACAGCAGCGAGATGCCGTCGCACTCGCGCAGGATGCCGCGCAGGATCCGCGCCGCGTGCGCTTTCCATGCGGGGTTGCGATCGAGCACGTGGAACAGGTAGCGCAGCCGCGCATGGGCCGGATACGTGCGTGCGTCGGCGTCGCGCTCGGCCGGTGCGTCCTGCATCGTGCCGTTGCGGCGCAGCCAGTGCGCGAGCTCGATCAGCCATTCGCTGCGCTCGGCGTACGACGCATCGGCATCGGCGTGCGCGAGCAGCGCATCGAGCTGGTGACCGGCATTGCGCGACGCGCGCCACTTCTTGATCAGGGTCGTCAGGGAACGAAACATAAACGGAATAGCGAAAGCCCTGGACGGGCGGGTTCGGGACGCCGGCCGGGAACGCGGCGCGGCGCCGGGGAGAACGGGTGAGACGGGGCCGGTTGCCGGACGATGCGCGGCGCCCCGCGGTGCGGCTGCCCCGCTGCGGTATACGCCGATCGCGTACGGGCGCCGGGAAGCACGGCGGTCGAGCCGAACGCGACCCGGCGCCGCCGGCTCGCACGCACGCCGAGCGTCGCGAGCCTGAAAGTGCGTAGGATGGTCAATCGGGACGGAAAACGCAAGCCGACCGCGTTGCATGGTGCCGGTTCCGGCCGACTTTGACAAACAATGCAAAGTTGCCGTTCGGCCGATGAAGCCGCTGTGCGATCGGCGGCGGCAGTGTCTGCGTCATGCAGGCGGCTGCCGGCGGACGCGCCGCGTCGGACGAAGCGGCACCGGCGAACGCCGCTTCAGGCGTCCGCCAGCGTGCTGCCCGCTTATGCGCCGGACTTGCCCGTCGCGCCGGCGTCGCCGCCGGACGTCGGGACGGCCGGGCACGGCACGACCGGCGCGGCCGTCGTCTTGCTGCCGGCCGCGGGCGTCGTACCGCGGCGTGCGGCCATCGCGCGCACGCCGGCCGCAGCCTGCGTGGCGATCACGTCGAGCGCGCGCCGATGGCCGGCGACGAGCGCATCGTAGCCGTCGGCGACCGGTTCAGCGACGCTCGTGCGACAGGTCATCACGGCCTGCGTGCCGAGCGGGCGCACGCTCCACACGGCGTCGACCGCTGCGCGCTTACCGGGCCACGACTCGAAGCGCTGCACGTTCACGCTGACGCGATACACGGGCACGCCGGGCGGGTACGCGGAATTCGCGACGTCGATCGTGCCGAGCTGCGCGGCGAGATCGTCGGACAGCGCGCGGCGGATCTCGTCGGCGGGCGGCGACGCCCAGCGCTCCTGCTCGAGCACGTCGACCTGCGCGGCGTTCTTTTGCACGACCAACTGGTTCTTCGCGACCTGCTCGGGCACGCCGACGGACGGCACCTCGATCAGGAACGCCGGGTTGGCCGGCGCGGTGCGCACCGGGGCCGCGGCGTCGGCCGGGCTGAGCGTGTAGAACCGCGCGGGCGGCGAGCTGCACGCGGCGAGCGCGAGTGCAGCGAAGGCCGCCGTCGCGCCGCTCGCGAAACCGTTCACGCGTGTCGTCATTGTTGATCTCCTGGCTTGCCCTTGAGCAGCGATTCGGGGTGGCGCTCCAGATAATCGGCGAGCGCGTTCAGCGACTGCAGCGTGCGGGTGAGCTCCTTCAGCGCGCCGCGCACGTCGGACTGCAGCGGCGAATCCTGCTGCAGCGTCGCCTCGGCGGTCGAGAAGGTCTGCTTCGCGGCCGACAGCGTGTCGCGCGCTTCCGGCGCGACCTGCGTGTCGAGCTGCTTGAACAGCTTGTCGGCGTTCGACAGCGCGCTGTTCAGGTTCGCGCCGATCTGGTCGAACGGCACCTTGTCGAGCTTCTTCGCGATGTCGGCGACCTGCAGTTGCAACTCGTCGAGCGTGTTCGGCACGGTCGGCAGCTCGAGCGGCTGGCGCGACGTGTCGATCTTCACGACCGGCGCCTTCGGGAAGAAGTCGAGCGCGACGTAAAGCTGGCTCGTCAGCAGGTTGCCGGTGCGCAGCTGGCCGCGCAGCCCGTGCTGGACGAGCCGCTCGACGATCTCGCGGCGGGCCGGTTCGCCTTTGCTTTCGATGGTTTCGCGGAAGCGGCGGCCGAGACGTTCCGGATACACGTTCATCGTCACCGGCATCGTGAAGTTCTTCGCCTTCGGATCGTAGTCGATGCCGATGTTCGTCACTTCGCCGAGCACGATGCCGCGGAAGTCGACCGTCGCGCCGACGGCGAGCCCGCGCAGCGACTGGTTGAAGTTCATCACGACCTGCAGCGGCAGGCCGTCCGGGTCGCGCATCGCGTCGCCCTCGTCGGAAGCCAGGCGGAACGTCGTGTTGTTCGGCGCCGTCGTGCCGCTGCCCTGGTTCGGCGGCGTCTGGAACGCGATGCCGCCGAGGATCACCGTCGCGAGCGACTGCGTGTTCAGCTTCAGGCCGCTCGAATCGAGCCGCAGGTCGACGCCGCTTGCCTGCCACCAGCGCGAGTTCACGCCGACGTACTGGTCGTACGGCGCATTGACGAATACGTTGAACGTGACGCCCGTGCCGTCCTTGTCGAGCGAGAAGCCGACCACCTGGCCGACCTGCACGCGGCGGTAGTAGACGGGCGAGCCGATGTCGACCGAGCCGAGCGAATCGCCGCGCAGAACGTACTGCGTGCCTTTCTGGTCACCCGTGACGGCGGGCGGCGTCTCGAGGCCCGTGAAGTCGGTCAGCGTATCCTGCCCGTGGCCGGCGTCGACGCCGATATACGCGCCGGACAGCAGCGTGCCGAGCCCCGACACGCCGGTCGCGCCGATGCGCGGCCGCACGATCCAGAAGCGCGAGCCCTTGATCGCGAAGTCCTCGGCTTCTTTCTTGAGCTGCACCTGGACGAGCACGCGCGACAGGTCTTTCGACAGCTTGATCGTCTTGACCATGCCGATCTCGACGTCCTTGTACTTGACCTGGGTCTTGCCGGGCTCGAGCCCTTCGGCGCTGTGGAAGCTGATCGAGATTTCCGGGCCACGCTCGCGCACGGACTTGATCACGAGGCCGATGCCGATCAGCGCCGCGATCAGCGGCACGAGCCAGACGAGCGACGGCAGCCAGCCGCCTTTCGTCGAGATCGTCGGGTCGGGTGGCCGGGACGCGTCGTGCTGCGGGCCTTGCGGACTATTCATGGTGATTCCCTGAGGTTTCGACTGGATCCCAGATCAGGCGGGGATCGAACTGCATCGATGCGAGCATCGTCAGGATCACGACCGAGCCGAACGCGAGCGCGCCGGGGCCGGCCGTGATGACGGCGAGCGAACGGAAATGGACGAGCGCGACGGTAAGCGTCACGACGAAGATGTCGAGCATCGACCAACGGCCGATGCGCTCGACGATCCGGAACAGGCGCGTGCGCTGCAGCGGTCGCCACGCGGAGCGGCGCTGCGTGCTGATCACCAGGATCAGCAGCACGCCGAGCTTGAGCATCGGCACGAGGATGCTCGCGACGAACACGACGACGGCGAGCGGCCAGTCGCCCGATATCCAGAAATAGATGACGCCGCTCATGATCGTGTCTTCCTGCGAGCCGACGATCGACGCGGTGCGCATGATCGGCAGCAGGTTCGCCGGAATGTAGAGGATCGCGGCCGCGAGCAGCAGCGCCCACGTGCGCATCAGGCTGTTCGGTGTGCGGAAATGGAGCACGCTGCCGCAGCGCGCGCAGCGCGCGTGCGGATGGTCGAGCGTCTGGACGAGCCCGCACGCGTGGCAACTGGCGTAACCCTCGCGGGCGGCGGTCGGGATCGTCATCGGCGGGCGGCCTCGGACAGTGGCGCGGCGTCGTCGGGCGGCTGCGGCTGTTCGGGCGGGCGCCCGGCGCGCAGGTCGTCGGCGATGTCCCACAGCGTGCGCGGGTCGAACATCAGCACGACGGCGATCATCAGCGTGAGCGCGGCGAACGCGAACAGCGCGGCATCGGGAACGACACGTGCGAGGCTCACCATCTTCACGATCGTCACGAGGATTCCGAGCATCAACACCTCGATCATGCCCCATGGCCGCACGAGCTCGATCGCGCGCAGCACCAGGTTGAAGCCGGGCGGCACGACGCCGCGCCGGATCGGCAGCAGCAGGTACAGCAGCGCGGACATCTCGACGAGCGGGAACAGCACGGTCGAGCAGAACACCATCACGCCGACGACCGCCATGTCCTGGTGCCACAGCGAGTCGATCGCGCCGATCAGCGTCGTCTGCACGCGGTTGCCGTTCACGTCCATTTCGAGGATCGGGAACGCCTGCGCGATCGTAAACGTGATCAGCGCCGCGAGCGCGAGCGCGCAGATCCGCTCGATCTGCGCGGCGCTGTTGCGATAGAGCAGCGCGTCACAGCGCGGGCAGCGCGCGATTTCGCGGCCGCCGAGGCGCGGTTTGTGCAACAGTGCGTCGCACTCGTGACAGGCAATCAGGTCGTTTCGTTGCATGGAAAAAGCGGTTGTGCGACGGCTGGAGGAGCGCGTCGACGGGGCCGGAACCCGCGCCAATCTTACCAAAACGCCTTTTTCTCGGTGTCAACGATCGCATGCTCGGTGACCGATCGGTAACATGGCGGGAAGCGGGCGGCAGGCTGACATGCCTGTCCTCAGCGTCCGCGCAGGTCAAAAGGTTGCGGTAGCATGGCGCCCTTGACATGCGTCGGACTCATGGCCGGCGCGGCTGTTCGCTGAACTGAGGAACCCAAGATGGCATCGAATTCGCTGCCGGCCAGGCCGGTACGTTATACGCAGACCGCGATCGCGCTGCACTGGCTGATCGCGCTGCTGATTATCAGCGGCTTCGCGCTCGGCTGGGTGATGACGGACATTCCCGGCTTCACGCCGACGAAGCTGAAGTACTTCTCGTGGCACAAGTGGATCGGCGTGACGGCGTTCGCGCTGGCCGTGGTGCGCGTGCTCTGGCGCGCGACCCACGTGTCGCCGCCGCTGCCGGGCGATACGCCGGCGTGGCAGCGTGCGGCGTCGCACGGCGTGCACATCCTGCTGTACGTGCTGATGCTGGTGATTCCGATCACGGGCTACCTGTACAGCTCGGCGTCGAACATTCCGGTCGTGTACCTCGGCATCGTGCCGCTGCCGCGGCTGATCGATCCCGATCCGGTGCTCAAGGAAACCTTCAAGACGCTCCACGTGACTTTGAATTACATTCTGCTTGCGCTCGTGTCGCTGCACGTGCTCGCGGCGCTCAAGCACCAGTTGTTGGACCGCGACGGCCTGCTGTCGCGGATGCTTCCCTTTGCCAAATGAAGGATCCCATGAAAGTGTCTTTCTCCCGCTCCATGCTGACCGCATTCGCCGCGGTGTCACTGGCCGCATCGGGCGCGGCGCTCGCCGATGTCGATTTCGCGAAGAGCAAGGTGTCCGCCGTGTCGAAGCAGATGAACGTGCCGACCGAGGGCGCGTTCAAGAAGTTTTCCGCGCAGGTGAAGTTCGATCCGGCGAAGGCCGCGCAGGGCAGCGCGCAAATGACGATCGACGTCGCGAGTTATGACCTCGGCGACAAGATGTACAACGACCAGGTCGCGGGCAAGGACTGGTTCGACGCGAAGGCGTATCCGCAGGCGACGTTCGTGTCGTCGGCGATCGCGCCGGCCGGCGGAAACAAGTACAACGTGACCGGCAAGCTGACGATCAAGGGCAAGGCCGAGACCGTCACCGTGCCCGTCACGGTCACGCAGAGCGGCGCGACGCAAACGTTCGACGGCGTGCTGCCGATCAAGCGTTCGGCGTTCAACGTCGGCACCGGCGAATGGAAGGACACGTCGATCGTCGCCGACGAAGTGCAGATCAAGTTCCATCTCGTCGCCACGAAGTAAGCGGCGGGCTATCGAGTCACCCGAATGCCGCGCGAGGGCGCGGCACCGTTCCAAGGAGAATGAGTTGAAAAAGCATCTGATGATCGCCGCCGGCGCACTGGCCGCTTCGCTGTCGTTCTCGGCATTCGCCGACAGCGCGACGTACCAGTTCGACCCGAGCCACACGTACCCGAGCTTCGAGGCCGACCACTTCGGTGGCCTGTCGGTCTGGCGCGGCAAGTTCGACAAGTCGAGCGGCACCGTGACGCTCGACCGCGCGGCGAAGACGGGCACCGTCGAAGTGACGACCGACGTCGCGTCGATCCAGACGGGCAGCGCGAAGCTCGACGAGCACCTGCAGACGAACGAATTCTTCGATGTCGCGAAATTCCCGCAGGCGACCTACAAGGGCGCCATCAAGTTCGACGGCGACAAGCCGGTGTCGGTGGTCGGCAACCTGACGCTGCATGGCGTCACGAAGCCGCTGACGCTGAAGATCGATTCGTTCAAGTGCATGCCGCACCCGATGCTCAAGCGTGAAGTGTGTGGTGTCGACGCGGTCGGCGAATTCAGCCGCGACGATTTCGGCCTCGACTACGGCAAGCAGTACGGCTTCAAGATGAAGACGAAGCTGCTGATCTCGGCCGAAGCCGTCAAGCAGCAGTAACGCCGCCGGCCGGGCCTGTCGCCGTCGGCCCGCCGCGAGCCAACCGCCGCGTTCCCGTTGCCGGGGGCGCGGCGTTTTTTTTTGCGCGCCTATAATCGCCCGAGCGCCGCTCGCGGCGCCCGGCGGGCCGACGGCGCGGGCGTGGCCGCGGCCGCCTCGAACAGAACGTACAACGACAAGGAGATCGCCGATGCATGCCGCCACGCAGTCCCGTTCCATTGCCTCGTCGCCGCGCGTGTGGCGCGCGGTGGTCGCCGCGTCGATCGGCAATGCGCTCGAGTGGTTCGATCTCGTCGTCTACGGCTTCTTCGCGGTGACGATCTCGAAGCTGTTCTTTCCGGCCGGCAACGATACCGTGTCGCTGCTGCTCACGCTCGGCACGTTCGGCGTGTCGTTCTTCATGCGGCCGCTCGGCGCGATCGTGCTCGGCGCGTATGCCGACCGCGCGGGCCGCAAGGCCGCGCTTACGCTGTCGATCCTGCTGATGATGGTCGGCACGCTGATCATCGCGGTGCTGCCGACCTACGAGACGATCGGCGTCGCGGCGCCGGTGATCCTCGTCGCCGCGCGGCTGATGCAGGGTTTCTCGGCCGGCGGCGAGTTCGGCAGCGCGACCGCGTTCCTCGCCGAGCACGTGCCGGGCCGGCGCGGCTTCTTCGCGAGCTGGCAGGTCGCGAGCCAGGGGCTCACGACGCTGCTCGCCGCCGGCTTCGGCACCGTGCTGAACGCGCAGCTGTCGGCCGCGCAGATGGCCTCGTGGGGCTGGCGCGTGCCGTTCTTCTTCGGCCTGCTGCTCGGGCCCGTCGCGTACTACATCCGCACCAAGGTCGACGAGACGCCCGAATTCCTCGCGGCCGAAGGCACCGCGAACCCGCTGCGCGACACGTTCGCATCGCACAAGGCGCGCCTGGTCGCGGCGATGGGCGTGGTCGTGCTCGGCACCGTCGCAACCTATCTCGTGCTGTTCATGCCGACCTACGGCGTGAGGCAGCTCGGCCTCTCGCCGTCCGCCGCGTTCGCGGCGATCCTCGTCGTCGGCGTGATCCAGATGGCGTTCGCGCCGCTCGTCGGCCACTGGTCGGATCGTTACGGCCGCGTGCGCGTGATGATCGCGCCGGCCGTCGGCATCCTCGTGCTGATCTATCCGGCATTCGCGTATCTGGTCGCGCATCCGGGCTTCGGCACGCTGATCGCGCTGCAGGTGCTGCTCGCATTCCTGATGACCGGCTACTTCGCGGCGTTGCCGGGCCTGTTGTCCGAGGTGTTTCCGGTGCAGACGCGCACGACCGGGATGTCGCTCGCGTATAACGTCGCGGTGACGATTTTCGGCGGCTTCGGGCCGTTCATCATCGCGTGGCTGATCCGCGCGACCGGGATGAAGACCGCGCCGAGCTTCTACCTGATGTTCGCGGCCGTGCTGAGCCTCGCGGCGCTGGTCGTGCTGCGCCGGCGATTCGGCTTCCGGTAGAAGGAGGGCGGGCGGCGCCGCGTCAGTTGCCGCCGCGTTCGCACACGGGCTGCGCGGGCATCAGTTGCGCCGGCGCGTCGACGGTCCGCACGGGGCGCCCCGCGAGCGCGGCGAGCGCCTGCTGCAACTGCCAGTCGCCGGCCGTGCCGAACGCGCGTTGTGGAAGCGCCGCGCTCTTCGACGTATCGACCTTCGCGCGCACGCGTGCTTCGCGCAGCTTCTGCCGCTCCTTGCGCACGGGCGCGAAAGGGTCGGGTGCTTGCCGGTCCGCATACGGTGCGCGCGCGAGATCGACTTCCCGGTACCACAGCATCACGCCGTCGACGTCCGAGTCGCGGCGCGGCGGCACGAGCCAGTCCGGCACGACGCCGTAGCCGTCCATCGGGCAGCCGTTCGGCCGCAGGTTGCGCGCGAACGTGAAATTCAGGCGCGTGCCGTCGATCAGGTCGACGCCGGTCTGCGCGAGCCCCTTCCCGTAGGTCGGCATGCCGAGCAGTTTCGCGCGGCCGAGATCCTTCAACGCCGCGGCGGTCGCTTCGGCCGCCGACGCGCTCTGTCCGTCGACGAGCACCACGAGCGGCACGGTGCGCCACCAGTCGTCGGCCTGCAGCGGCGCGAGCGGATCCTGCCCGTGCATCACCGGCAGTTCGTAGTCGGGCCAGTTGGTCGAGAAGCGGCGGCGGTTGGCATCGCCGCGCTCGACCGTCACCATCGCGGTGCGGTCGCGTCCGGCGAACAGCGCGGCGATGCCGATCGCCGCATTGAGTGCGCCGCCGCCGTTGATGCGCAGGTCGAGAATCATCCCTTTCGCCGGCGGGCCCGCGCGGCGCACGGCCTGCACCGCGTCGATGTAGTCGCCGACCGCCGGTTCCGGAAAGCTCGACAGCCGCGTGTACAGGATGTCGCCGTCGAGCCGCTTCGCGATCGCCGGATGCGGCTTGATGATCGCGCGCACGGGCGCGAAGCTCAGCACCGCATGGTTCGGGCCGCGCTGCACCGTGAGCTTCAGCGGGACGCCCGCATCGCCCTTCGCGAGTTTCACGAGCTCGCTGCTGTCGATGCCGACGACGCTCCTGTCGTTCATCGCGACGACGAGATCGTCGGGGTGCACGCCGGCCTTCTCGGCCGGTGCGTCGGGAATCACGTCGATGATGTGCAGCCCGTCGGGCCGCGTCTCGAAGACGATGCCGATGCCCGGCGCGCCGTCGCGGGCGCGCCGCTCGTCGTCAAGCTGCTCCTGGTGTTCCTTCGCGTTGAAGAAGCGTGCGTACGGCAGCGTCTTGATCCCGTCGTGGGTCGCGGCGTCGAGCAGCGCGCCGATGTCGACGTCGGTCAGGTGCTGCTTCTTCAGCACTTCGACGGCGGCCTTCAGTTCGCAGATTTGCGGCTCCCAGTCGCGCGGGCAGGGCGACGGCGATGCGGCGGCAGGCTGGGAGGCCGGGGGAACGGGCGGGGCGACGGGTTGTGAGACAGGCGGTGCGGCGGGCGGCGCGGCTGTTGATGCGGATGCCGACTGTGCGCTGGCAGGTTGCGTGCACGGCAGCAACGCAGCCGCGACGGCTGCGCAGACGGCGAGGCGGCGAACGACACACATCGGAGGCATCATCGGGACGGCACGTTCGGACGGGTGGCGAGGGTGCTTGCCCGCCGGCGCGCGACCGGCATGCAACGGGGCAGGGCGGTGACGATTGTAGCCGACGCCCGTGACGGTGCATGTCGGGCTGGCCGCGCGCCGCACGGCGGCGGCCCGCGCATGAAAAAAAGGCCGGTCCAACAGGACCGGCCTCTTTGCGTTTACCGAAACGGCGCGGTGCTTAAACCTGCGCGCCCGCGTTCGGATCGTCCGGATCGTGCGCGGTCTTCTTGTCCTTGATCAGGTCTTCGCGCTTGATGCCGAGCCACATCGCGAGCGAGCCCGCGACGAACACCGACGAGTAGATGCCGAACATGATGCCGACCGTCAGCGCGAGCGCGAAATAGTGCAGCGTCGGGCCGCCGAAGAAGAACATCGACAGCACCATCATTTCCGTCGATGTGTGCGTGATGATCGTCCGCGACATCGTGGTCGTGATCGCGTGGTTGATCACTTCCTGCACGCTCATCTTGCGTTCGCGGCGGAACGTCTCGCGGATCCGGTCGAAGATGACGACCGACTCGTTGACCGAGTAGCCGAGCACCGCGAGGATCGCCGCGAGCACCGCCAGCGAGAACTCCCACTGGAAGAACGCGAAGAAGCCGAGAATGATCACGACGTCGTGCAGGTTGGCGATGATGCCGGCGACCGCGTACTTCCATTCGAAGCGGAACGACAGGTAGATCACGATGCCGATCACGACGCACGCGAGCGCGAGCAGGCCGTCGGTCGCGAGCTCCCGGCCGACCTGCGGGCCGACGAACTCGACGCGCTGCAGCGTGACGTCCGGGCTCTGCGCCTTCAGCGCGGTCATCACCTGGTCGCTCTGCTGCGCGGACGTGAGGCCTTCCTTCAGTTGCAGCCGGATCAGCACGTTGCGCGACGTGCCGAAGTTCTGCACCTGCGCGTCGGCGTAGCCGAGCTTGCCGAGCGTCGCGCGCACGGGTTCGAGTTCCGCGGCCTGCTGGTACTGCACCTCGATCACCGTACCGCCGGTGAATTCGACGGACAGGTGCAGCCCGCGGTGGAACAGGAAGAACACGGCGGCGAGGAACGTGACCAGCGAGATCACGTTGAACACCAGCGCGTGCCGCATGAACGGAATGTCTTTACGGATGCGGAAAAATTCCATGGTCTCGTCTCCGGGGCCTTATTGGGTCGAGCCCGGTTTCTTCGGCGACACGCCTTGCTGCGCGCGATTGCGCAACTGCGGCTTGCCGGTGCGCGGCGCGTTGCCCTTCGCGGGTGCGGCGAGCTTCGCGGCGCGCGCGGTGTCGGTCGATTCGTCCGCGTCGGTGAACGACGCGGCGGCGGCGGCGCCTTCCGGCCTCCACACCTGGCCGATCGCGAGCGACTTCAGCTTCTTGCGGCCGCCGTACCAGAGGTTGACGATCCCGCGCGAGAAGAACACCGCGGAGAACATCGACGTCAGGATACCGAGGCAGTGCACGATCGCGAATGCGCGAACCGGGCCCGAGCCGAACGCGAGCAGCGCGAGGCCGGCGATCAGCGTCGTGACGTTCGAGTCGAGAATCGTCGCCCATGCGTGCGCGTAACCGGCCTGGATCGCGAGCTGCGGCGGCTGGCCCGCGCGCAGTTCTTCACGCACGCGCTCGTTGATCAGCACGTTCGAGTCGATCGCCATGCCGAGCGCGAGCGCGATTGCGGCGATACCAGGCAGCGTCAGCGTCGCTTGCATCAGCGACAGCACGGCGACGAGCAGCAGCAGGTTCACCGACAGGCCGATCACCGAGACCACGCCGAACAGCATGTAGTACGCGATCATGAACACGGCGATCGCGCAGAAGCCCCAGATCACCGAGTGGACGCCCATCTTGATGTTGTCGGCGCCGAGGCTCGGGCCGATCGTGCGTTCCTCGATGATGTCCATCGGCGCCGCGAGCGAACCGGCGCGCAGCAGCAGCGCGAGGTCGGCCGCGGCCTGCGGCGTCGGCTGGCCCGTGATCTGGAAGCGGTCGCCGAGTTCGGACTGGATCGTCGCGACCGTCAGCACCTCGCCCTTGCCCTTCTCGAACAGCACCATCGCCATCGGCTTGCCGATGTTGTCGCGCGACACCGTGCGCACCTCGCGGCCGCCTGCCGAGTCGAGGCGGATGTTGACCGACGGACGCTGGTGTTCGTCGAAGCCGGCCGATGCATCGATGATGCGGTCACCGGTGAAGATCACGTCCTTCTTCAGCAGCACGGGCGCCTGGATACCCTGCGTGAACAGCTCCTCGCCCGGCGGCACCGGGTCGTTCGGGTTCGGGTGCGTGTTGATCGGGTCGGCGAGGCGCGCCTCGAGCGTCGCGGTGCGGCCGATGATGTCCTTCGCCTTCGCGGTGTCCTGCACGCCCGGCAGTTCGACGACGATGCGGTCGCTGCCTTGCTGCTGCAGGATCGGCTCCGACACGCCGAGTTCGTTCACGCGGTTGTGGAGCGTCGTCAGGTTCTGCTTGAGCGCGGCGTCCTCGACGGACTTCTGCACGGCCGGCGTGAACGTGCCGACGACCTGCGTGCCGCCGCCGCCGGGCTGGGTCGCCCATTGCAGTTCGGTGACCGACTGCGCGAGCACCTTGCGGGCGTCTTCCGCGGTCTGCGCATCGCTGAAGTTGACGACGACGGACTGGTCGACGCGGCTCACGCCGCCGTCGCGGATGTTCTTGTCGCGCAGCAGCGAGCGCGCGTCGGATGCGTCGGAGTCGAGCTTCTTCGTGAGCGCGCCCGTCATGTCGACCTGGAGCAGGAAGTGGACACCGCCGCGCAGGTCGAGGCCGAGATACATCGGCAGCGCGTGCAGCGCGGTCAGCCAGCGCGGCGACGCGCTCTGCAGGTTCAGTGCGACGACGTACTGCGGATCGTTCGGGTCGGCATTCAGCGACTTCTGCAGCAGGTCCTTGACGCGCAGCTGCGTATCGGTGTCCTTCAGGCGCACGCGGATGTTCGCGTTGGTCGCCGTGTTCTCGAAGGTGACGTCGTCCGGCGTGATCTGCGCGGAGGCGAGCGCCGCCTCGACCTGGGTCAGCGTGGTCGAGTCGAGCTTGACCGTGGCCTTGCCGCTCGACACCTGCACCGCCGGCGCTTCGCCGAAGAAGTTGGGCAATGTGTACAGAAGGCCGATGGCGAGCGCCACGACCATCACGACATATTTCCAGAGTGGGTAACGATTCATGAGGGGGCCGAACGGGTGGTTGGCGTGAAAGCGTCGCGTCCGGCGCCGCGGCGTCCCGCTCTCTCAGGCGGGCACGGCGCGGGGAGCCGGACGCTCGGTGAAGGGCTTACAGCGACTTGATCGTGCCCTTCGGCAGAATGGTCGTGACCGCAGCCTTCTGCACGGTGATTTCGGTGCCTTCGGCGATCTCGACGCCGATGTAGCCTTCGGTGACCTTCGTCACCTTGCCGACGAGGCCGCCGCTCGTGACGACTTCGTCGCCCTTGGCCATGGCCGCGAGCATGTTGCGGTGTTCCTTCTGACGCTTCATCTGCGGACGGATCATGATGAAGTAGAGCACGCCGAACATCAGGATGAGCGGCAGGAAGCTCATCAGGCTCGATTCGGCGCCACCGGCACCTTGAGCGAAGGCATTGGAAATGAACGGCACGTTGGTCTCTCCGTAGGGGAAGATCGAAAAATAAGCCGGTTATTCTACCACCGGCCCCATGCGCAAACGGCGCAGCAAATGCGCTTTCGGATCAAGCTGTTAAAGCGCGAACCGGCACCATTGCGACTTGTTTGGAAAGGCAATTGTAATATTTGGCGGTCGGGTCCGGCAGTCGGGGCACGTTATTTAGTACATGTCCCATGTGACGAACCGCCGCGCGGCCCGTCGGCCCGTCAGTCGACGCCTCTGGCGCGATCCTCCGCGAAGCGCTGGCGGAACGCGTCGAACGTATGGGTCTCGATCGCGTCGCGGATCTCGCTCATCAGCTGCAGGTAGTAGTGCAGGTTGTGGATCGTGTTGAGCTGCGCGCCGAGGATTTCGCCGACGCGGTGCAGGTGATGCAGGTAACCGCGCGAGAAATTCCGGCACGTGTAGCACGCGCAGCTCGCATCGAGCGGCTTCAGCGAGTTCTTGTGCGTCGCGTTGCGGATCTTCACGTCGCCGAAGCGCGTGAACAGCCAGCCGTTGCGCGCGTTGCGGGTCGGCATCACGCAGTCGAACATGTCGATGCCGTTGGCGACGCCCTCGACCAGGTCCTCCGGCGTGCCGACGCCCATCAGGTAGTGCGGCTTGTGGGCCGGCAGCTTCGGGCCCACGTGCCGCAGCACGCGCATCATGTCTTCCTTCGGCTCGCCGACCGACAGCCCGCCGATCGCGAGGCCGTGGAAGCCGAGCTCCGACAGGCCCGCGAGCGATTCGTCGCGCAGGTCCTCGAACATCCCGCCCTGGACGATCCCGAACAGCGCATTCGGGTTGCCGAGCCGGTCGAACTCGTCGAGCGAGCGCTTCGCCCAGCGCAGCGACATGCGCATCGAGTCGGCCGCTTCCTTGTGCGTCGTCGGCACGCCGTCGGTCGCGTACGGCGTGCATTCGTCGAACTGCATCACGACGTCGGAATTCAGCACTTTCTGGATCTGCATCGACACTTCCGGCGACAGGAACAGCTTGTCGCCGTTGATCGGCGACGCGAACGTGACGCCGTCCTCCGTGATCTTGCGCAGGTCGCCGAGCGAGAACACCTGGAAGCCGCCCGAATCGGTCAGGATCGGCTTGTTCCAGCCCATGAAGCCGTGCAGGCCGCCGTGCGCGTCGATCGTGTCGAGGCCGGGGCGCAGCCACAGGTGGAACGTGTTGCCGAGGATGATCTGGGCGTTGATCTCGTGCAGCTCGCGCGGCTGGATCGCCTTCACGGTGCCGTAGGTGCCGACCGGCATGAAGATCGGCGTTTCGACCACGCCGTGGTTGAGCTTCACGCGGCCGCGGCGCGCGTGGCCGTCGGTCGTCAGCAGTTCGAATTCGAGCCCGCCCGCCGGGCGGTCGTGCACGGGGGCGTGCGTATCGTGATCGTGGGATGAACCTTCGGTCATCGCGTCGTTCTCCTTGCCACCGGAAAAAGCCTTGCATGGGACCGGAGTATGCGCTGAAGCGCTGACTCCGGATCGCAAGTCCGGCGCATGTTTGGAAACGCCGCCGGCGAGCCGGCGACGGGGAAAAACGGGGGGGGCGCGTCATCGTAGCGCGCGGCGGGCGAACGCGGCGGCCGCGCTGCGTGCGGGCTGTCGCGCCTGCCGCGCTTACGCGCGCGGCGCCTCCGGCGTGTCGCGCCGCGTGAGCAGCATCGCGTCGCCGTAGCTGAAGAAGCGGTAGCGTTCGTCGATCGCGTGCCGGTATGCGGCGCGGATCGTCTCGACACCCGCGAACGCCGACACCAGCATCAGCAGCGTCGACTTCGGCAGGTGGAAGTTCGTGACGAGCCGGTCGACCACGCGAAAACGATAGCCGGGCGTGATGAAGATGTCGGTCTCGGCCTGCGTCGCCGCGAGCGGGCGGCCCGCTTCGTCGGCCGAGCGCGCGGCCGCTTCGAGCGCGCGCATCGACGTCGTGCCGACCGCGATCACGTTGCCGCCGCGCGCGCGGGTCGCAGCGATCTTGTCGACGAGCGACTGCGGCAGGTCGTACCACTCGCTGTGCATCTTGTGCTCGGCGATGTTGTCGACGCGCACCGGCTGGAACGTGCCGGCGCCGACGTGCAGCGTCAGCGTCGCGCGCTCGACGCCCATCGCGTCGAGCTTCTCGAGCATCGGCTGGTCGAAGTGCAGCCCGGCCGTCGGCGCGGCGACCGCGCCCGGATTGCTCGCGTAGACGGTCTGGTAGCGCGTCTCGTCGGTCGCGTCGGGATCGTGCTCGATATACGGCGGCAGCGGCAGGCGGCCGTACTGCTCGATCAGCGCAAGGCACGGCTCGGGGAAGTGCAGCGTGAAGAACGGCTCGACGCGCTCGCCGACGGTCACGTCGAACGCATCGGCAAGGCGCAGCGTCGTGCCGGCGCCCGGCGACTTGCTCGCGCGGATCTGCGCGAGTGCCGTGTGCGTGCCCGTCACGCGCTCGATCAGCACCTCGATCTTGCCGCCGCTGGCCTTCTGGCCGAAGAAACGTGCCTTCAGCACCCTGGTATCGTTGAAGACGAGCAGGTCGCCGGGCGCGATGCACGACGGCAGCTCGGTGAAACGGCGGTCGACGAGGCGCGCGGGCTCGACGGTGCGGTCGACCTCGAGCAGGCGGCTCGCGGTGCGGTCGGGCAGCGCGGTTTGCGCAATCAACTCGGGCGGCAGATTGAAATCGAAATCGGAAAGCGTGAACATGCGGGCTGGTTCGAAGCCGCCGGCGGGCGTCGCCGGCAGGGCGGAAACGCGTAAATGGGGCGCGCGAGCCGCTATGATGACGGGATGCGCGGCCTGGCCGGCGTCGTTCGTTCGGACGACGTGAAAGCCGCTATTGTACTTGCCTTGCGAAGCACCCAGACGATCCGATGCCTGTGTCACCACGCCGTTCCACCGCCGCCGTTGCCGATTCCGCCGATCCGTTCGACACGGAGGATGTTGCGTTGCCCGTGCATCGCGCGGCGGAGCGCGATGCGCAGGGGCATGCCGAGCCGCCGCGCGCCGCGCCGCGCCGCGCCGGCCCGAAGCGCGGCGCCGACGGGCGG
>NZ_JAOTQT010000029.1:0-96600 GCF_025685725.1 Burkholderia sp. BKH01
CAAACGCCAAACGCCAAACGCCAAACGCCAAACGCCAAACGCCAAACGCCAAACGCCAAACGGCCATTGGGCTAATGTCACCGGCACGCTTCAGCGCGCCCGCCCTTTCCATCTCCGCAGCAGCAGCGCGTTGGTCACGACGCTGACGCTGGAAAACGCCATCGCCGCGCCCGCGATCACCGGGTTCAGCCAGCCGAGCGCCGCGAGCGGCACGCCGATCAGGTTGTAGACGAACGCCCAGAACAGGTTCTGCTGGATCTTCCGGTACGTGCGTTTGGAGATGTCGATCGCGTCGGCGACGAGCGCCGGATCGCCGCGCATCAGCGTGATGCCGGCCGTGTGCATCGCGACGTCCGTGCCGGTCGCCATCGCGATGCCGACATCGGCGGCGGCGAGCGCGGGTGCATCGTTGATCCCGTCGCCGACCATCGCGACGATCCCGCCGTGCGTGCGCTTCAGTTCGGCGACGACGCGCGCCTTGTCGTCGGGCAGCACCTGCGCATGCACTTCGCCGATGCCGAGCGACGCCGCGACGGCCGCCGCGCTGCCGCGGTTGTCGCCCGTCACGAGCACGCTCGCGACGCCGCGCGCCGACAGCGCCGCGATCGCGTCGCGGGCGCCCGGCTTCACGGTGTCGCCGAACGCGATCAGCGCGAGCAGCGCGCGCGGCGCATCGGCGCGCATCAGCCACGAGATCGTGTTGCCCGCGCGTTCGAGCTCCGCCGCGCGCGCGTCGAGCGCGGGCGGCACTACCAGGCCGAGCTCGTCGCGCCAGCGCGTGCTGCCGAGCGCGAGCAACTGCCCGCCGACGCGTGCTTCCACGCCGCGTCCGGCCACCGCGCGCGCATCGGCTGCGACGGCCGACGGCGCTGCAGCACCGCGCGAGGCCACGTCCGCATCGTGTGCGGCGACCACGGCGCGAGCGAGCGGATGGTCGCTCTGGCGCTGCACCGCCGCCGCGAGCGCGAGCGCTTCGTCGCGCGGCATGCCGACGGCTTCGAACGCCGTCACGGACGGCTTGCCTTCGGTCAGCGTGCCGGTCTTGTCGAACGCAATCACGGTGGCGCGCTGCGCGAGCTCGAGCGCCTGCGCGTCCTTGATCAGCACGCCGTGCCGGGCCGCGACGCCCGTGCCGGCCATGATCGCGGCGGGCGTCGCGAGGCCGAGCGCGCACGGACACGCGATGACGAGCACCGCGACCGCATTGAGAATCGCGGTTTCCGTCCCGGCGCCGGCGATCAGCCAGCCGGACAGCGTCAGCAGCGCGATGCCGAGGATTGCCGGTACGAACACTTCGCTGACGCGATCGACGAGCCGCTGGATCGGCGCCTTCTCGGCCTGCGCGGATTCGACGAGGCGGATGATGCGCGCGAGTGTCGTCTCCGCGCCGATCGCGGTGGTTTCGACGACGAGCGCGCCTTCGCCGTTGATCGAGCCGGCGGTGACGGCGTCGCCGTCGTCCTTCGGCACGGGCAGGCTTTCGCCGGTGATCAGCGATTCGTCGATATGCGAGCGGCCCGACACGATCCGGCCGTCGACCGGCACGCGTTCGCCGGGGCGGATGCTGACGTTCGTGCCGACGCGCACCTGCGACAGCGGCACGTCGCGTTCGACGCCGTGCTCGACGACGCGCGCCCGATCGGGCCGCAGCGCGTTCAGCGCGCGGATCGCCTCGGTGGTCTGGCGCTTCGCGCGCGATTCGAGCCATTTGCCGAAGCGCACGAGCGTGACGATGACAGCCGACGCCTCGAAATACAGGTGGCCGGGATGCGCGTGATCGCGCAACAGCATCCACAGGCTCAGCCCGTATGCGGCCGACGTGCCGAGCGCGACGAGCAGGTCCATGTTGCCGGCGCGCGCCTTCACCGCATGCCAGGCCGCGCGGTAGAAGCGCGCGCCGAAGCCGAACTGCACGATCGACGCGAGCGCGAGCTGGAGCCAGCCGGGCAGCATCAGGTCGATGCCGAACGGCGCGACGAGCATCGGCGCGACGAGCGGCGCGCTCAGCACCGCCGACCAGATCACGAGGTTGCGTTCGCGAACCGCTTCGCGGCGCTTGCGGGCGTCGGGATCCTGCGCGGGGCTGGCCGGTTGCGCGTCTGCGCCGGCCATTGCGCCGGCCGCCGACGCGGCGGCGAGCGATGCGCGGTAGCCGGCCGTCGTGACCGCAGCGATCAGCGTGGCGGCGTCGAGTGCGCCGGCGCCGTGCACCGATGCGCGCTCGGTCGCGAGATTGACCGACGCGCGCGTGACGCCCGGCACGGCGGCCAGCGCTTTTTCGACGCGGCCGGCGCAGGACGCGCAGGTCATGCCGCCGATGTCGAGTTCGAGATCGGCGGAGGCAGCGGATTCTACCGGCGGGGTGGCGACGGCGCCGGCGACCGGTGTTGCGCCATAGCCGGCCTGTTTTACGGCTTCGACGAGCCGCGCGGCGGAAACGTCGGCCGCGGCGTCGACCGTGGCCCGTTCGGTCGCGAGGTTGACCGACGCGCGCGTGACGCCCGGTACCTTCGCGAGCGCCTTCTCGACGCGCGACACGCACGACGCGCAGGTCATCCCGTCGATATCGAGTTCGATCGTGGCCGTGGCTGCGGCTGCGGCTGCGGCAAGCGGTGCCGCGGGCGGCGCTTCGTCGCGCAGCGTGTGCGCAGCAGGCGCGACCGCGACGGTTTCGACCGCCGCGTCACGCACCGCCGCGCGGTAGCCAGCCTCGCGGACCGCGTCAACGAGCTGGCCGGGCTCGACCGTTTCCTGCGCGGTCACCGTCGCCGCGTGCGCATCGAGATCGACCGTCGCCTCGACGACGCCCGGCACGGTGGCCAGCGCGTGCTGCACGCGGCCCTTGCAGCCGCCGCAATGCATGCCGTCGACGCTCAGTTCGATCGTTTGCAGCGCTGCGGAGGCAAGTGGTTCAGTCATGTCGGATTCCCCAAAAGCGCGGTTCGTGCCGCGAATGAATCCAGTATCAACATTCCCATGATGGTAAGGTCAAGCGGTGATGACGCTGTTGAAGCACACAGGTTGTCACAACGCGGAAAAAGCAAACACCCGGCTTCCAGACGGGCAGCCGGGCAGGTCGTGTTTTTGCGCTCGACGAAGCGCTCAGGCGCAGAGCTTGGCGCTCGCGAGGCGATTCAGGCTGACGCCTTGCTCGGCGGCCTGGATCACCAGCGCGCGGTGTGCCTGCGGAGGGATGCGAACCTTGAATTCGCCGCTGTAGCTCCGGTCGGCGATCGGCTCGGGCACCTTCTCCCCGTTCGCGGCCATGTCGCGCACGACATCGGCGACGAGCCGGCGAATGCCGGCCAGTGCGCCTTCCGGCGTTTCGTCGAGCCATGAAAGAGACGGGAACTCCGCGCACAGGCCGACGTGCTCCCCGTCCTCCGGGGACCACGTTACGCGGTACGTAAAGTGGTCTTGGGTCATGATTTCAGTTCATTCAGTCGATCGATCGCGTCGAGAACCTGCCGCACCTGATAGGCCTTCGCTTTCCCGCGATCATTCTGGATATTCACTCGAGGATCGCCTTGCCACGGTGTCTTGAAAATAGCGTGGCTCGAACCGGATTGGCGGGCCGCTCCGAAGTGTGCCTCGCAGACCTTGAACCGATCGTTGAATCGCACATTCGCGGGCTCGCGCCTCGTCAGTTCGAGGATCTTCGATACGCTAGCCATACCGAATGGTGTCAATATTGGCACCATTTGTCAATCCGGAATTCGCCCCTTCCACCCGCGATTGTTTCGGCACGTGCGCCTGTCGTTCCGATATCTCGGGTTTTGTGACGAATCTCTCGAACTATTTCGAATTCGTCGACAGTGCGACCAGCGTTCACCCCGCTATTCGGCATATTAGGGATTGCCCCGAGGCGCTATGATACCGGCCTGACATCAGCGCCGACCGCCGCGAAACGGCTGTCCGGGCAAGCTGAGGTGCCTTGCTTTCGCCATGCGCGAGTCGAGCAGGGCGTTGACTGAAAAGAACGATATTCGGCCAGTAATCGATGATTGAAAACCAACGAGAATCAGTTTCTCTGCGGCGCGCGTGCGCGTCGCTGGCCATGGCGGCGTTGCTTGCGGGATGCGCGTCGCAACCCGACGCGATCCAGCGGAAAACCGGCTGGATGCGTGCGGAAGTCGCCGACTCCTATATCTATGCGTATCCGCTCGTGCTGATGGATGTCGCGAAGGAAGCGGCGACGGGCGGCGATGGCGCGCAACCGGGGCAGGCGCCGCTCAACACGCTGCGCCACGCGCAGGCGCTGCCGCCCGTCGGCGCGGTCAATCCGCCGCTGCCGGGCGTCGACACGCTCGACTCGACCGGCTGGCTCGACGTCGCCGCCGAACCCGTGATCGTCACGCTGCCCGACACGCGCGGCCGCTACTGGGACGCGCGCGCGCTCGACATGTGGACGAACGTGCTGTGGTCGTCGTCGAGCTTGCCGGCACGCGGTGCCCGCAGCGCGGCGCGATCGCAAACGATTGCCTTTGCCGCGAAGAGCTGGCAGGGCACGTTGCCGAAGGGCGTGCAGCGCGTCGACGTGCCGTCGGGCAATGCGTGGCTCGAAGTGCGGCTGCAGACGAGCGGCGGACGCGATCTCACGAACGTGAAGAAGCTGCAGCGCGCGATCCGCGTGGTGCCGCTGTCTGTTTACACGGGCGCCGCGCGCGGCGCGTCGGTTGCGGTCCATGCGGGCAGCGCGCCGTCCGAGGCGGTGGGCGGCGGCACGCCGGCCGAGCAGGTGGCCGCGCTCGACCCGAAGGCGTTCTTCGCGCGCTTCGCGCAGGCGCTGCAGGACAACCCGCCGCCGGCCGACGACGCGCACGCGCAGGAATCGCTCGGCGACATCGGCGTGTCGGCCGGCTACCCGGTGCTGTGGACGGGCGACCGCCTCGCGGCCGCGACGGCGGGTGTCGCCGAGGCGCGCGCGCGGCTCGCGACGCCGCCGTCGAACCTGCTGAACGCGAACGGCTGGAGCTGGATCGGCGACACGGCCGGCAAGTACGGCCAGGATTACGCGCTGCGCGCGTACGCGGCCTACACGCAGTTCGGCACCGCGACGCGCGAAGACGAAACGCTCGCGGTCGTCCGCGTGGACAGCGACGGCCATGCGCTGAACGGCGCGAACCGCTACGTGCTGCATTTCGCGCCGGGCGCGCTGCCGCCGGCGCGCGCGTTCTGGACGCTCACGCCCTACACGACGAACGGCGCGCTGCCCGACCTCGGGTCGGCGCGCCGCTCGCTCGGCGATCGCGACCGGCTGCGCCGCAACCACGACGGGTCGATCGACATCGTCGTGTCGGCGTCGCCGGGCGGCGCGTATGCGGGCAACTGGCTGCCGGCGCCGCGTACCGATTTCGCGCTCGCATTGCGCCTGTACGCGCCGAAGCCGCAGGCGACCGACGGCTCGTGGATGCCGCCCGTCGTCGTCCGGAAATGAACGGTCGACCGGCGCCGTTGTCCGACCCGCGGGCGCGGCGGCGGCGCCCGACCTCCGTACCGGCACCTCCTGAGCCTATACTTTCGGGATAGCGTGCGCGGCCGTCCGGTTTTCCGGTGCGGCCCAGCATCCATTCCCGAGATATTCAAGCATGGCAAGCGCAGACAAGAAAACCGTATCCTCGACCCTCCATGCCCTCGGCGGCGTTGCACGCTCGCGCCGGACCCGGCGTATCGGCATCGGCGTACTGATCTTCCTGGTTTTATTCGGACTGCTCGGGTTCTTCGCGGCGCCGCCGCTGATCCGCCATGTCGCCGAACAGCAACTGAGCAAGCAGCTCGACCGGCCGGCCACGATCCAGCGCATCGCGCTGAACCCGTACACGCTGAATCTCGAAGCCGACGGCATCCATCTCGGCGAGCGCGGCGGCCAGGGCGACTTCATCGACATCGGCAAGCTCGTCGTGAGGCCGTCGTGGGCGTCGCTGTTCCGCGGCGCACCGATCGTCAACGAAATCCGCGTCGATTCGCCGCGCTTTCACATCGTCCGCTACGACGCGCAGCGCTTCAACTTCACCGACCTGATCGAGAAGTTCTCGACGCCGTCCAAACCCGAAAGCAAGCCGACGCAATTCTCGGTGTCGAACATCCAGGTGAACGACGGCCGGATCGACTTCGACGATCGCCTGCTGAACGAAAAGCATGTCGTCGACAACTGGATGCTCGGCATTCCGTATATCGCGACGCTGGCGTCGAAGACCGACATCTTCGTCGAGCCGAAGCTGCGCATGCGTTTCGACGGCAGCCCGATCGCGATCGACGGCAAGACCAAGCCGTTCGCGCAGTCGCGCGAGTCGGAGATCGCGCTGAAGTTCGACCGCCTCGACGTGCCGAAGCTGATCTCGTACGTGCCGGCGAAGCTGCCGGTGGCCGTGACGAGCGGCCTGCTGAGCAGCAACCTCGCGATCAATTTCGCGATGAACGGCGCGACGCCCGCGCTGCGTGTATCGGGCACCGTCGACCTGAACGACGCGAAGGTGACGGACCATGCGTCCGCGCCGCTGTTCGCCGCGCGCGGCGTGCATGTCGCGGCGGCTGGCCTCGAGCCGCTGCGCAATGCGATGCACTTCGACGAGATTCGGATCGACCAGCCGGTGGTCGACCTGTCGCGCGACAAGCAGGGCGTGCTGAACGTCGAGAAGCTCGCCGCGCAGCCGGGCGCCGCACCGAAGGCCGAAGCCGGCAAGCCGGCGACGTCCGGTGCCGCAGCCGCTTCCGGAATCGCCGCCGCAGCAGCCAGCGGTGCGAAGGCCGAAACTGCCGCCGCAGCAGCCAGCGGTGCGAAAGCCGAAACCGCCGCCGCCGCGAAGGAGGCGCCGCCGCTCGACCTGACGATCCGTCATTTCGCGATCGACGGCGGCACGGTCAACGTCGACGACCGCGTGCCGGCGACGCCGACCGCGCTGTCGCTGACGAAGCTCGCCGCGACGCTCGACGGTTTCTCGCTGCAGGGCAAGACGCCCGCGAAGTACACGCTGTCGACGTCGCTGTCGCGCGGCGGCGACGTGACGGCCGAAGGCGCATTCAATCTCGCGGCGAAGCAGGCTGGCACGAAGCTGACGATTGCCGCGCTCGCGCTGCCGGCGCTGCAGCCGTACCTCGGCGAGGCGACACGCGCGCGTGTGCTCGACGGCACGCTCGGCGCGACCGTCAACGCACAGGCCGACTGGGGCAAGACGCCGCTCGCCGCGCAGGTCGCCGACAGCACGGTGAGCCTGAAGTCGCTGAAGATCGCGACGCCCGATACGAAGGCGCCCGCGATCGTGCTGCCCGACGCGAGCGCGAAGATCACGAAGGTCGACGTCGCCGCGCGCACCGCGGAGATCGCGAGCGTCGACGCGAGCGGGCTCGCGCTCGACGTGAAGCGCCTGAAGGACGGCAAGATCGATCTCGCGGCGCTGGCCGAACCCGCGCAGGCATCGGTGCCGCAGCGCACGGTCGCGCGCAAGGCCGAAGCCGCCGCGCCGTCGTGGCATTACCGGATCGACGCGCTGAACGTGAAGGATTCGTCCGCGAATTTCACCGACCTGTCGACGCCGCGCCCGGTGAAGCTGGCGATCAAGCCGCTGGAGCTGTCGGTGCAGAAGTTGAGCGACGACCTGACCAAGCCGCTGCCGGTGCAGCTGAAGGCGACGCTGAACCGCAAGGGTTCGCTGAACGTCGCGGGCGACGTGACCGCGCAGCCGCTGAAGGTCGGCCTGAAGATCGACGGCAACCGCCTCGACGCGGCCGCATTCGAGCCGTACTTCGGCAGCGTGCTGAACGCGACCATCGCGAGCGCGCTGCTCAATGCGCAGGGCAACCTGACGTTCGCGCAGGTGAAGGACACGCCGCGCGCGACCTATCGCGGCGACGTCGCGCTCGTCGACGTGCGGATGCTCGACAAGGCGACGTCCGACCCGTTCGCGGGCTGGCGCTCGCTCGCGCTGTCGAACCTGAAGGCGAACTACGATGAGAAGGGCACCGACGTCGACGCCGCGCGCGTGACGTTCTCGCACTTCTACGGCCGCGTGCTGCTCGACGCGCAGGGGCGCCTGAACCTGAAGGACGTCGTCGCGAAGGAGACGGGCCCCGCGCAGTCGCTCACGCGCGACGCAAGCAAGGGCGAGCCGGTGCCGCTGTCGCCGCAGGCCGCGTCGACGCCGGCCGTGGCCCAGGCCGCATCGGCCGCGTCCGCGCCGGCGGTCGTGAAGGCCGCGCAGCCGCCGCAGAATCCGGTGCGGATGCACTTCGGTCAGCTCGTGCTGCAGGACGGCCGCGTGACGTACACGGACAACTTCATCAAGCCGAACTACACGGCGAACCTGATCGCGATCAAGGGCACGGTCGGCGCGTTCGGCACGGATTCGACGACGTCCGCGCCGGTCGATGTCGCCGCGAACCTCGCGGGCAACGGGCCGATCTCGATCAAGGGTTCGGTGAACCCGCTGATCGAGAAACCGGCGCTCGACCTCACGGCGACCGCGCACGACATCGAGCTGACGAACCTGACGCCGTATTCGGCGAAGTACGCCGGCTATCCGATCACGAAGGGCAAGCTCAACGTCGACCTGCACTACCAGCTCGCGAACGACCAGTTGTCGGCGAACAACCACATCTTCATCGACCAGCTCACGTTCGGCGACCACGTCGAAAACGACACGGCGACGAAGCTGCCGGTGAAGCTCGCGATCTCGCTGCTGAAGAACACGCGCGGCCAGATCGACGTGAACCTGCCGGTGTCGGGTTCGCTGTCGAATCCGGAGTTCAGCATCGGCGGGCTGATCTGGCACGCGGTGCTGAACCTGATCGCGAAGGCCGTCACGTCGCCGTTCACGCTGCTCGCGAATGCGTTCGGCGGCGGCGGCGAGGATCTCGGCTATGTCGAGTTCGCGCCGGGTACGTACGCGCTGACCGACACGCAGCAGCAGAAGCTCGACACCGTCGTGAAGATGCTGACCGAGAAGGCGTCGATCCGCCTCGACCTGATCGGCCGCGTTGATCCGGCGAAGGACACGCCGGGGCTGCGCGACGCATATGTCGAGCGGCTGGTGCGCCAGCAGAAGCTGAAGGATGTGGTCGGCCAGGGCGAGAGCATCGATCCGATGTCGGTGAAGGTCGACCCGGCCGAATACTCCAAATACCTGACGCGTGCGTACAAGGCCGCCGACTTCAAGAAGCCGCGCAACCTGGTCGGCCTGCAGAAGACGCTGCCCGATGCGGACATGAAGCAGGCGCTGGCCGATCACGCACCGGCCGACGACAACGCGCTGCGTGCGCTCGCGCAGCAGCGCGCGCAGGCCGTGCGCCAGTACCTCGACGGGAAGATCGATTCGAGCCGCGTGTTCGTCGTCGCGCCGAAGCTCGATGCGAAGGGCATCGAGGACAAGGGCGCGACGACCCGCGTCGATTTCGGGCTCCAGTAAGCCGTCGTTTCATCCGCTGCCGCCGCGTCCGCACAAGCCGGGCGCGGCGGTTTTTTTCAGCGCGCGGCGATCGCCGGTTCGCGCTTGTCCAGTTCCTTCCTCGCGGCCAGCGGCAGACGTGCGTCGTCCCACTGCGTCAGCCATTCGATTTCCTTCGCGGTGAACACCTGTCCGTAATTGCGCAGCGCGTACTGCAGCGCGTCGACGACGTGATGGCGAATGATTTCGGGGGTGCGTGCATCGTCCAGCACGAACCGGAGAGCTTCCAGGGTCGACATAGTCGTGCTCCGGGTCAGGGAAAACCCTTTATCACACGCCAATAGTCGCGGGCCAAGCCGAAAAAAATTCCGGCCGCGCGCGCCGCCGCACCGAGCGGATCGCATTGCGACCGCTTCATGTCACTTGCGTTTGGTTACGTTTGACAGAGAACAGAAAGCCCCGCTTCATCCGGCCGCCGCACGATCCGGCGATATTTTGCGCGCCTGATGGCAAGTCACGCAGTTCAACATCAATCGGTGAGGTGGGGTGATGATTTCGTTTTTCGGTAAGCAGCGGAAGATGGCCGCGATGGTGGCGGGCGCGCTGGCGCTCGCAAGCGTGGGTGCGTATGCGGCGCAGCAGGACGGCAACGCTCAGGGCGAGGATCACGGCAATGCGCGCCGCGTCGTGAAGCACGTGCTGCTGATCAGCGTCGACGGCCTGCACGAGCAGGATCTCGCGCGCTGCATCGGCGCGAACACGTGCCCGAACATCGCGGTGCTCGCCAAGAGCGGCGTGACGTACACGAACGCGTACACGCCCGGCCTGTCGGATTCGTTCCCGGGCCTCGCGGCGCTCGTGACGGGCGGCTCGCCGAAGACGGCCGGCCTGTTCTACGACGTGTCGTACGATCGCAACCTGTATGCGCCGAGCGACACGACGTGCTCGGGCAAGCAGGGCTGGAACGTCGTGTTCGACGAAACGACCGGCATCGACGCGATCAATGGCGGCAAGCTCGTGCACCTCGACGGCGGCGGCGCGTTCAACCCGCAGGCGATCCCGCACGCGCGCGTGGGTGGCCAGTGCGTGCCGGTCTATCCGCACAACTACGTGAAGACCAACACGGTATTCGAAGCCGTGAAGGCCGGCGTGCCGAATGCGCACACCGCGTGGGCCGACAAGCACGCGTGGGGCTACGACTGGCTGAACGGCCCGTCGGGCACCGGCGTCGACGACCTGATGCGCACCGAGATCAACTCGATCGACCCGGCGACGAACACCGACTACACGGACGTCTATTCGCACACCGCGCGCTTCGACAACCTGCACGTGCAGGCGCTTATCAACCAGATCGAAGGCCGCGATTCGACGGGCACCAAGAGCGCGCCGGTGCCGACGCTGTTCGGCGCCAACTTCCAGACGCTGAGCGTCGCGCAGAAGTCGCCGGTCGCGAAGGGCGGCGGGTATCTCGACGCGGACTTCACGCCGAACGGTCAAGTCGCGAACGCGATCACGTATGTCGACAACTCGATCGGCCACGTCGTCGCTGCGCTGAAGCAGGCCAACCTGTACACGTCGACGGCCGTGATCGTGACGGCGAAGCATGGCCAGTCGCCGACCGACCGCACGAAGCTCGTGAAGAACGGCGACACGCTGACGAAGCTGATCGAAGCCAACAACTACCTCGACCCGAACGGCAACTTCGGCCAGAACAACACGTCGACGGGCAACCTGAACGACGGGTCGGGCCTGGTCGGCACGGGCTTCGTGCAGACCGACGACGTCGGCCTGATCTGGCTGCGCGACCGCAGCCAGCGCGCGGCCGTCGTGCAGACGCTGAAGGCGAACCTCGGCTGCAACGCGCCGGGGATCTGCGCGGACGGCTCGCAGGCCTACATCCTGTACGGCGCGGCGCTCGCCGACCGCTTCGGCGATCCGGCCAACGGCCGTACGCCGGACATCATCGTCCAGCCGAATCCGGGTGTGATCTACACGTCGAGCACGAAGAAGGACGAGGAGCACGGCGGCAACGCGCCGGACGACAGCCACCTCGGCCTGCTTGTGTCGTACCCGGGCATCCATCGCGCGCGCACCGTGAACGATCTCGTCGGCACGAAGCAGGTCGCGCCGACGATCCTCGAGCTGCTCGGCGCCGATCCGCGCCTGCTGCATGCGGTCGTGGCCGAGAACACGCGCGTGCTGCCGGGGCTCGGTATCGGGCGTTGAGCGTAACGGGCGGCGCCGCGCTTCCGGCGCCGCCATGCCGTCCGAGCCTGTCCGGCCGTGCCGCCCGGGCTTGCCCGGGTCCATGCCGCCCGAGCCTGTCCGGCTATGCCGGACAGGCTCATCCGTTCGCGCATTCGTCGAGCATCCATTCCCTGAAGCGCTGCAACGCAGCGCTCGTCTCCAGGCGCTCCGGCGCGTAGCACAGGTAGTGCCCTTGCGCGTCGACGTCGACGGGGGCGTCGAACGGTTCGACGAGCGCGCCGGTCGCAAGCGTGTCGACGATCAGGAAGCGCGGCACGAGCGCGAGCCCGAGCCCGGCCTGCGCGGCCTGGATCAGCACCGAATACTGTTCGAAGCGCGGCCCTGACAGCGCGTTCATGTGGGCCGCGCGATGGCGCTCCGCCCACATGGACCACGCAATCTCCGCCTGCTCGTGCACGAGCCGCGGCGCGGATGCCGCGTCGGCCGGTGTGCGCAGCGCATGCCGCGCCGCGAATTCACGGGAACAGACCGGCACGAACGTCCGGCCGTCCAGGTAATCGCAGCGGACGCCTTCCCATGCGCCGTCGCCATAGCGGATCGCCGCGTCGAGTCCGAACGGAAACACGTCGCCGTGAGCCAGATGGCGGCGAAAACTCAGCGTGACGCCCGGCGCGACGGCCAGAAAGCGCGCGAGCCGCGGCACCAGCCACTTCGTCGTGAAGGTCGGCACGCTCGCGATCGTCAGCAGATCGCTGTTCTCGCGCGCGCTCAGCAATTCGATCGACGCGTTGCCGATCTCGCGCAGCGGGCCGATCACGCGCGCGTGATAGACCTGTCCGGCCCGCGTGAGCGCAAGATTGCGCCCCTCGCGCACGAACAGCTTGACGCCGAACAGTGCCTCGAGATTCGCGATCTGCCGGCTGACCGCGCTGGGCGTCAGGCCGAGCTCGCGTGCCGCATACGAGAAGTTCAGGTACTTCACGGAACTCGCGAACGCGTGCAGCTCCGCGATGTTGGGAAACAGGTGCTTCACGGCGAACTATTCCTTGCGCGCACAGATCGATGCGGGCGTTGTACGTTTTTTTCATGACGATGCCATGTCGGATCCGCACACTGCGTCCGTCACGACAATGCATGCCGACCCTGTCCGGCGGGCGTTGCGTGACCCATTCCGTGTCCGTCAGCGAGTTTCGCCATGCATCCGCCATCCGCTCCGGCCCTTGCCGAAGCTATTCCGATTCGTCGTAACAAACGGCCGCACGCGATGGCGGGACGCCTGCTGCTTCAGGCACTGGTTGCGGCCTTCGCGCTGTATCTCGCGTTGCCGATCGCGCTGCTGCTGATCGGCTCGGTCGGCCAGTCGTGGACGAACACGCTGCTGCCGTCCGGCATCACGTCGCACTGGTTCGCCGATCTGGCCGCGAATCGCAGCTTTACCCGCGCATTCGGCGTGAGCCTCGTCGTCGCGCTCGCCTGCTGTGCGATCAATGCCGTGCTGGCGCTGCCGCTCGCGTATGCGCTGCATCACCGTGCACTGGCCGGCTGCGGCTTCGCGGCGCGCGTCGTGATGCTGATGCCGATCGCGGTGCCGGCGCTGACGCTCGGGTTCGGCTACATCGCGATCTTCAGCGGCGATGCGCTGCCGTGGCTCGGCACGCTGCCGCTGATGATCGCCGCGCACGCGGTGCTGACGCTTCCGTACTTGCTGCAGACGCTGCTGAGCGACCTGCGCCACCTGGGCCTCGCCCATCTCGAGGCGTGTGCGGCGACGCTTGGCGCGACGCCGCTGCGCCAGTTCTTCACGATCGTGGTGCCGAACCTGCGGCACAGCCTGTTTTCCGGCCTCGTGATGGTCGCCGCGCTGTCGATCGGCGAATTCCAGATCTCGAACCTGATCGCGGGCTTCCGCTATCGCAACTATCCGATCGTGCTGCTGCAGGCGTTCTACGGCGCGTCGGGGATGGCCTGTGCGGCGACCGTCGTGCTGCTCGTCCTCGCCGTGTTCGCGACGCTCGCCTCCGTCTTTACCGTGCAACGCCTGAAGTGAAACCGTCATGAGTCTCGATTTCGAAAACGTCAGCTTTCAGTATCCGGGCGCCCGTCACGGCGTCGACGCGGTCACGCTGTCCGCGGCCCAAGGCGAACTGCTCGCCGTGATGGGCCGCAGCGGCTCCGGCAAATCGACGCTGCTACGCCTCGCCGCCGGGCTGCTCGACGGCTACCGCGGCCGCATCGCGATCGTCGGCCACGACATGGCCGGCGTGCCGGTGTGGCAGCGCGAGATCGGGATGGTGTTCCAGCACTACGCGCTGTTTCCGAACCTGTCGGTCGTCGACAACGTCGGTTATGGCCTGAAGATGCGCGGCATGACGGCGGCACTGCGCCGCCGCCGCGCGCTCGAGATGCTCGAACGCGTCGGCCTCGCCGCGCAGGCCGACCGCAGTACGGCGCTGCTGTCCGGCGGCCAGCAGCAGCGCGTCGCGCTGGCGCGCGCGCTCGTGATCGAGCCGAAGCTGCTGCTGCTCGACGAGCCGCTCGCGGCGCTCGATGCCGGCATTCGCCACCAGCTGCGCGACGAGATCCGCGCGCTGCAGCGCGCGTGCGGCGCGACGACGCTGCTCGTCACGCACGACCAGGACGAGGCGCTCAGCATGGCCGATCGCGTGGCGATAGTCGACGGCGGACGCATGTTGCAGGCCGGCACCCCGCGTGACCTGTACGAGCGTCCGGCGACCGCGCAGGTCGCCCGCTTCGTCGGCCATTCGACGCTGCTGCGCGGCCGCGTGCTCGCGCACGGCGCGGTCGACGTGCGGTTCACCACGCTGTGCGCGGATACGGGGGCGCACCGGCCGGGCGACACGGTCGACGTGCTGGTCCGGCCGGAACACCTGCAGCCCGATCCGCCCGAATACGTTGCGAACCGCATCGACGGCCGGGTCGGCGAGGTGCGCTATTTCGGCGCGACGCAGCGCTTCGACTTCGTGCCGGCCGGTGCGACCGACACGCTGCTCGGCGAAGGGCGCGAGCTTCCCGCGCGCTGCGTGTCGATCGAGCCGCGCCACCTGCTCGTGCTGCCCGCCGCGTAAGCGCGGGCGACCCTATTCATTCAACGGAGAATCACGATGTCTGCACGCCGCCACTTCCTTCTTGCGACGCGCCGCCGCCTGCTGGCGCTTTGCGCGTTCGCGACCCTCGCGCCGGCGCTGGCCCATGCCGCGCCGCTGTATCCCGGCGAGGACGCGCTGTACGAGAAGGCCGCCGACGAAGGGCTCGTCGTGTCGTTCGACACGGGCCCGGAATGGGCGAACTGGAAATCGCTGTTCGCCGAATTCCGCAAGCGCTATCCGAAGGTCGAGATCACGTACAACGACATCGGCTCGGCGGCAACGGTCGTCGCGCTCGACAAGTCGCGACGTCGCCCGCAGGCCGACACCGCGTACTACTTCGCGGCGTCGGCGCTCGATGCGACAGCCAAGGACGTCGTCGCGCCGTTCAAGCCGGTCAATTTCGACAAGCTGCCGCCGGTGTTTCGCGCAGCCGACGGCCGCTGGTTCGCCGTGCACTCGCTGAACATCGCGTTGCTCGTCAACCGGAAGCTCGTGAAGAACGTGCCGCAGCGCTGGTCCGACCTGCTGAAGCCCGAATATCGCAATGCGGTCGTCTATCTCGACCCGCGTTCGACCGGGCAGGGGCAGGTCGCCGTGTTCGCTGCAGCCTATGCGAACGGCGGCAGCGTCGACAACCCGAAGCCGGGCGCGGATTTCTTCGGCAAGCTGAAGCAGGCGGGCAACGTGCTGCGCGTCGAGGGGACGACGCCGTACGCGAAGTTCGTCAAGGGCGAGATTCCGATCCTGATCGGCTACGAGAACGACGGGCTCAAGGCCAAGTACACGGATGGCATGGGCGACGCGGCCGAAGTCGTGATTCCGCAGGACGGCAGCGTATCGGCGCCGTACGCGATGAGTCTCGTGAAGAACGGCCCGAACCCGGCCGCCGCGCAGTTGTGGCTCAACCTCGTGATGAGCGATGTCGGCCAGGCGCTGTTCGCGCAGGGCTACGTGCGCCCGGCCATACCCGGCACGCCGGTTGCGCAGGACGTTGCCGCGAAACTGCCGAATGCGCCGCAGGTGCGTCCGCTCGACGTCGCGAAGGCCGCGACGCGCAAGGCCGAGGTCGACCAGCTCTGGTCGCAGGCCACGCTCGGCAAGTAAGGGGAACGGGATGCGGGTCTCGTCCATGCAGCGCGGCGTCCTGCGCCGCTACGGCGCGGTGCCGGCGGCCGGGCTGTTCGCGGTGTGCTTCGTGCTGCCGCTCGCCGCGCTCGTCGGCGCCGCGTTCGACGGCGGCGGTCGTGCGTTTGCCGCGGTATTCGGCGATCCGCTCGTCGCCGACGCAATCGTGCGTTCGCTGGCGCTCGCGATCGGCGCCGGCACGCTGTCCGTCGCGGTCGGCGTGCCGGTCGCGTTCGTGCTGGCCAGGCAGTCGCCGGCGCGCCGCCGCTGGTCGCTCGCGCTGCTCGGTGTGCCGCTTGCGTTCTCCGGCCTCGTGATCGCGTACGGCTTCATCCTCGTGTTCGGCCGCGCCGGTTTCGTGACGACGCTGCTGGCGTCGCTCGGCGCGGATCCGACCGTGGTCGGCGGCGCGATCTACACGATGCCGGGGCTCGCTTTCGCGTACGCGTACTACCTGATCCCGCGCGTCGCGCTGATCCTCTACCCGGCGCTCGCGAATCTCGACCGGCGACCGCTCGAGGCGGCGCTGACGCTCGGCGCTCGGCCGTGGCGCGCGTGGTTCGACGTCGCGTGGCGCGAGCTGTGGCCGTCGATCGCGTCGGCGTGGTGCCTCGTCAGCGCGATCGCGCTCGGCACGTACGGCACGGCGCTCGCGCTGGCCGGCACGCAGATCAACATCCTGCCGCTGCTGATGTACCTGAAGCTGTCCGACGGACAGACCGATTTCTCGCAGGCCGCCGTGCTGTCGATCGTGCTGACGGCGCTCTGCACCTGCGTTCTTGCATTGGGGGAAGGACTTGCACGGCAACGACATCATTGAATGGTCGAACCAGGCGCGCGACGCGCTGGAGCAACTTGCACAACGGCAGCGCGGTGCGACCCGGCACCGGATGCCGGTCGGCGTGATCGGCCCGCGCGATGCGACGGACGCCCAGCTCGCCATCGCCGAGCGAATCGCGCACGGGCTCGCGGCGGCGGGCGTCGCGATTGTCGGCGGCGGCAAGCAGGGCGTGATGGAGGCGGCCGCGCGCGGCGCGCATGCGGCGGGCGGTTGCGCGATCGGGCTGCTGCCCGAGGACGATGCGCTGCACGCGAATCCGTATCTGACCGTCGCGCTGCCCACCGGGCTCGGCATCACGCGCAACGCGCTGATCGCTCGCGCGTCGCTGTGCCTGATCGCGGTCGGCGGCGGGCTCGGCACGTTGTCCGAGATCGCGCTCGGGCTGCAATGGGGCAAGCCGGTGTTCACGATTTGCGACGCGCCGCAGGTGGCGGGCGTCGAGTGCTTCGACGAAGCGGACCTGCTTGTCGCGCGAGTCGCGCAGTGGCTGTCCGGTTCGGCGTAGGTCGGCATTCCGGGTAACCGGATGCATCGTCTCGAGTGGTATCGATCGAATAAATAGGAATCCTCTACATGAAGAAGATCACTTTTGCGCTTTGCGTTGCCGGCAGCCTCTGCACGGCGGCGCATGCGCAAGGCACCGTCACGCTCTACGGGATCGTTGACGCAGGTTTGGGGTACGCGAGCAACCAGCGCGTCGCGACGAGCAAGGGGGCGCTCGGTTCGCCGGTCGCGTATCGCGGCGCGTCGAGCTACAGCTTCGCGAGCGGCACGTGGTCCGGCAGCCGCTGGGGGCTGAAGGGCAAGGAAGATCTCGGCGACGGGCTCGCGGCCGTCTTCCAGCTCGAGAGCGGCTTCAACATCGGCACCGGGCAGCTCGGCCAGGGCGGGCGGATGTTCGGCCGCCAGGCGTGGATGGGGCTGTCGAGCACGCGCTACGGTACGTTGACGATGGGCCGCCAGTACGATCCGATCGTCGATTTCGTCGGCTCGATCGGGCCGGGTTCGTTCCTGACCGGCATGGGTGCGCATCCGGGCGATCTCGACAACATCGACAACCAGTCGCGGGAGAACAATTCGGTCAAGTATGTGAGCCCGTCGTTCGGCGGCTTCACGTTCGGCGGACTGTACGGCTTCGGCAACCAGGCGGGCAGCGCGAAGAACCAGAACACGTGGAGCGTCGGCGGCCAGTACGTGAACGGGCCGTTCGCGATCGGCGCGGCCTACCTGTATGCGACCAACGCATTCGGGGCGAACGGCGGCGCATGGACCGGCTCGTACGACGGCACGTTCGCGTCGTCGATCAACGAGGGTTTTGCGTCGTCGAAGAGCATGCAGATCGTCGCGGCCGCGTCGACCTACCAGATCGGCGCGGTGACGCTGGGCCTGTCGTACAGCAACACGCAGTATCGGGCGGGCGCGTTCTCGACGTTCCGGGGCAACGCGACCTACAACTCGGTCGGCGGCACGGCGTCGTGGCAGGTGTCGCCGGCGCTGCGCGTCGCGGCCGGCTACGACTTCACGCGCGGCAGTTCGGTCGGCGGTGAAGCCGCGCCGAAGTATCACCAGTTGAACCTGGCGTCGTACTACTACCTGTCGAAGCGGACCGCGCTCTACGGTCTCGTCGGCTACCAGAAGGCGAGCGGCAAGACGCTCGACCCGTACGGTAACGTCGTCGCCGCGACGGCGTCGGTCGGCGACGTCGGCAACGGCATCTCGTCAGCGGGCAACACGCAGACGCTCGTGCGGGTTGGCATGCGGCATACGTTCTGATCGTCGCACGATCGCACTCCGGCGAATTCGATTGGCCCTCGCATGTCGCGAGGGCTTTTTTTCGTCAGGTCGATCACCCGGATCACGCCGGGCCCGGACTTGAAATGAGGGGAGCAACCCGCCATATTGGCAGCGCATGAACTTTCAACGACGCCTCCAGAGGATTCCCGATGCGCCTTCTGCTTGCCCTGCTGTTACCGTGGTTCCAGTTTTTCACGATCGGTCGCCCGATCGCCGGCGTGATCTGCCTGATCCTGCAGCTCACGATCATCGGCTGGCTGCCGGCCGCGATCTGGTCGGTGTATGCGCTGAGTCAGTACAAGACCGATCGCAAGATCGAAGCGGCGCTGCGCGAGCGGCGGTAAGCGGTGGAGAGGGAGGAGGCGCGGCGTCGCGCATTAGGCAGGCGTTAGCCGTTGCGGACGGGCGAAATCGCCCGGCGACGAGAAAGCCGCCGCCCGGACCGTCGTTCGATCCAGGCAGCCGCTTCGTTTACTTCACCGCAAACAGCGTCAGGTTCATGAAGATCTTGAACGCATAACCGAGCGTGACGGCGCCGGCCACGCCGCCCGCCCACAGCACGACGAACCACATCCAGCCGCGCATCCGCGGCCGAGGTGCCACGCGCGGGCGATCGGCGGAATCAGTGGTGGTAGTAATGCTGGTCTTCATGGCGCACCTTGCCTCGGAATACCCAGTAACCCATCGTCGTGTAGGCGATGATGATCGGGAGGATAACCGCTGCGCCGACCAGCGTGAAGGTCTGGCTGGACCGCGGCGCGGCCGCTTCCCAGATCGTCATCGTCTGCGGAATCGCATACGGGAACAGCGTGACGAGCAGACCGACGTAGCCGAGCAGCACGAGCGCCAGCGCGAGCACGAACGGCGTCATGTCGTGCCGGTCGCGCACCGCGCGCCGCATCCACACCGCGCACCCGGTGACCAGGAACGGCACCGGCAGCAGTCGCCAGAACAGCCCCGAATCGAACCAGCGCTGCGCGATGGCCGGATCCTGCAGCGGCGTCCACAGGCTGACGACCGCGATGAAGCCGAGCAGCACGACGGTCAGCGGCCACACGACGCGATGCAGCCGGCGTTGCAGGTCGCCTTCGGTCTTCGCGACGAGCCAGCAGCAGCCGAGCAGCGCATAGGTCACGATCAGGCCGAGGCCCGTCAGCAGGCTGAACGGGGTGAGCCAGTCGAACGCGTCGCCCGCGAACACACCGTCCTTCACGGTGATGCCCTGCAGGAACGCGCCGAGCGCGATCCCCTGGAACAACGTCGCGCCGGCCGAGCCGCCGATGAACGCGAGATCCCACAGGTGCTTCGTGCGTCGCGCCTTCGCGCGGATCTCGAACGACACGCCGCGGAAGATCAGGCAGACCAGCATGAAGATCAGCGGCAGGTACAGCGCCGACAGCACGGTCGAATAGACGATCGGGAACACCGCGAACAGCCCGGCGCCGCCGAGCACGAGCCACGTCTCGTTGCCGTCCCACACGGGCGCGACCGTGTTCATCATCAGGTCGCGTTCCTTCTCGTTCGGGAAGAACGGGAAGACGATGCCGATGCCGAGGTCGAAGCCGTCGAGCACGACGTACATGAAGAGCCCCAATGCGATGATCGCGGCCCAGATTACGGTGACGTCCATAGGTTTTCTCGATTGCGGATGGGGTGGGCTCAGACGGTCTCGATCAGCTCGTCGACGGCCGACATCGGGCGGCGCGCGGTGTGATCGGGGCGCGTGTCGGGCGTGTCGTCGTGCTTCGCGTCGGGCAGCGCGGGGCCGGCCTTCATCAGCTTCAGCATGTAGTACACGCCGGTGCCGAACACGAGGAAGTACACGATCACGAACGTCATCATCGACAGGCTGACCTGCTGCACCGACAGCGGCGACACGGCCTGCGCGGTGCGCATCACGCCATACACGACCCACGGCTGGCGGCCCGCTTCGGTCGTCACCCAGCCCGCGAGCAGCGACACGAAGCCGGTCGGGCCCATCGCGAGCGCGAAGCGCTGGAACCACTTCGATTCATACAGGCGGCCGCGGCGGCGCAGCAGCCACGCGAGCGCGGCGAGGCCGATCATCGCGAGGCCGAGGCCGACCATGATCCGGAAGCTCCAGAACACGACGGTCGAGTTCGGGCGGTCCTCGGGCGGGAATTCCTTCAGCCCGCGAATCTCGCCGTCCCAGCTGTGCGTGAGGATCAGGCTGCCGAGGTGCGGCACCTTCACCGCATAGCGGGTCGTTTCCGCCTTCATGTCGGGAATGCCGAACAGGTTGAGCGGCGTGCCGCCCTTCTCGGTTTCCCACAGCCCTTCGATCGCGGCGATCTTCGCGGGCTGGTGCTTCAGCGTGTTGATGCCGTGCTGGTCGCCGATCAAGGCCTGCAGCGGCGCGAGTACGAGCAGCAGCCATAGCGCCATCGAGAACATCTTCTTCACGCCCTGGTCGCGGCGGCCCTTCAGCAGGTGCCATGCACCCGTCGCGGCCACGACCAGCGCGGCGACGATGAACGCGGCGATCGCCATGTGGAACAGGCGGTACGGGAACGACGGGTTGAAGATGATCGCGAACCAGTCGGTCGGCACGACGCGGCCGTCGACGATCTCGAAGCCCTGCGGCGTCTGCATCCAGCTGTTCGACGCGAGGATCCAGAACGTCGAGATCAGCGTGCCGATCGCGACCATCAGCGTCGCGCCGAAGTGCGCGCGCGGACTCACGCGGTTCCAGCCGAACAGCATGATGCCGAGGAAGCCGGCTTCGAGGAAGAACGCGGTCATCACCTCGTACATCAGCAGCGGGCCGGTGACCGAGCCGGCGAAGCTCGAGAAGCCTGACCAGTTGGTGCCGAACTGATAGCTCATCACCACGCCGGAGACGACGCCCATCCCGAACGCGACGGCGAAGATCTTCGACCAGAACAGGCAGAGACTCTTGTAGTACGGCTTGCCGGTCTTGAGCCAGCGGTATTCGAGCACCGCGATGAAGCTGGCGAGGCCGATGCTGAGCGCCGGAAAGACGATGTGAAACGAGACGGTGAACGCGAATTGCAGGCGGGCCAGATCGAGGGCCGAAAGAGCGGTGTCCATACCAGATGACCGAAGCTGACGATACCCGCCGGCGGGTGCCGGCGGACCCCGGCCGACAGGCGGCGGGGTTGGCTGGAGTATGTGCCGCGATGTTGCACCGCGAAATGCGCCAACTCGTCGCAGATGTCCAGCCCGCCGCGCGCGATTCCGGGATAAATCGTTGATTCGTATCAAGAAGGCCGTTCGTGGCGCGTGCGACCGTAGCGTGGCGGTCTGACGCACGTGCGTCAATATGGCGCGTCGCGTCATCGGAACGGTTCGATGCGTGCGCCCGTATCGCGCGGAACCCCCGGCGCGCCGCCGTGCGTGGCCGATCCGTTTCGACGCGTTAGCCCGTCATTGCGGGCGACGCGCGGGAGGGGCGTGGCAGGCGGGGTCTGTCACATTGGTAACGTCGCGCAACATTCGCGTATTCACCCGTGATGGATGCCGAACGGCGTGCGGCGTAGCGTTCTGGGTGTCGGGTTCGCATCGACGAACCGGTCTGTCGGAGAACGTGACGTGAATGGATCGAAGCTCGCGCTGGGCGCGGCGGCCGCGGTGGCGCTCGTGACGGGCGGCGCGGCGCATGCCGCCCGGGTGGGGGTCTACATCGGCCCCGGCTACCCGTATTACTACCCCGTCGCCCCCGCGCCGTATTACTACCCGCCGCCCGTCGTCGTGGTGCCTGTCGCTCCCGGCCCGCCACCCGAGTATGTCGAGAAGGGGCAGCCGCAGGACGATGGCGATGCGAACCTCTGGTACTACTGCGACGCGTCGCGACACTACTACCCGTATGTGAAGACCTGCAAGTCGGGCTGGCGATCGGTGCCGGCGCGGCCGCAGTGACGGAGGCGCGACGATGAAATCCGCATTTCGACCTTTGCGCGTGCCGGTCGTGCTGGCGCTGGCCGGCCTCGTTGGCGCGTGCGCCTACATGCCGACCGGGCCGAGCGTGATGGCGCTGCCCGGCACCGGCAAGTCATTCGACCAGTTCCGTGCCGATGATGGAAACTGCCGCCAGTACGCGTTCGAGCAATCGGGCGGCGTGAGTGCCGGGCAGGCGTCGACCGCGAGCGCGGTCGGCAGCGCGGCTGTCGGCACTGCCCTCGGTGCGGCGGCCGGCGCCGCGTTCAACGGCGGTACCGGTGCGGCCGTCGGCGCCGGCGCGGGGCTGCTCGCGGGCAGCGTCGTCGGCGCGGGCGCCGCGCAGGGCTCGGCCTACGACATCCAGCGCCGCTACGACTACGCGTACCTGCAATGCATGTATGCGACGGGCAACCGCGTGCCGGTGCCGGGCGGGATGAGCGGCGGCGGGGGCGGCGGATATGGCGGCGCGCCGCGTGCGGCGCCGCCGATGCCGCCGGCGGGTGTCCAGCCGCCGCCGCCGCGGTATTGACGGGTGCGTTCGCCCGTCGCGCCGGCATGCCGCGCACCGCACGCGCCGGTGGCCGCCGGTGCGCGATCGCCGCTCGACCGTCGGCACGCGCTGCGTGAATTGCGTACACTCTGAATCTCGTTTCGGCAGGGCCGGGCGCATCGGTTCCGGTCCGCGTTTATTCAGGGCAAAGCGATGATCGATTTACGCAGCGATACCGTGACACGTCCGAGCCAGGCAATGCTGGCCGCGATGACTGCCGCCGAAGTCGGCGACGACGTATGGGGCGACGACCCGACCGTGCTGCGCCTGCAGGCGGCCGTGGCCGAGCGGACCGGCAAGGAAGCCGGCCTGTTCTTCCCGAGCGGCACGCAGAGCAACCTGGCCGCACTGATGTCCCATTGCGAGCGCGGCGACGAGTACATCGTCGGCCAGCTCGCGCACACCTACAAGTACGAAGGCGGCGGCGCGGCCGTGCTGGGCAGTATCCAGCCGCAACCGATCGAGAACGCGCCGGACGGCACGCTGCCGCTCGCGAAGATCGCCGCGGCGATCAAGCCGATCGACAATCACTTTGCCCGCACGCGCCTGCTCGCGCTCGAAAACACGATCGGCGGCCAGGTCTTGCCGGAAGGTTATGTGCAGGAAGCCGTCGCGTTCGCGCGCAGCCGCGGGCTGTCCACGCACCTCGACGGCGCGCGCGCGTGCAACGCGGCCGTCGCGTCGGGGCGTCCGATCGCCGAGCTGTGCGCGCCGTTCGATACCGTATCGATCTGCTTCTCGAAAGGGCTCGGCGCACCGGTCGGCTCGGTGCTGGTTGGCAACCGTGCGCTGATCGAGCGCGCGCAGCGCTGGCGCAAGGTGCTCGGCGGCGGGATGCGGCAGTCGGGCATTCTCGCGGCGGCGTGCCTGTATGCGCTCGACCACAACGTCGAGCGGCTCGCGGACGATCACGCGAACGCCGCGCATCTCGCGGCAGGCCTCGCGCGCATCGAATCCGTGAAGGTGCTGTCGCACGCGACGAACATGGTGTTCGCGCAATTCCCCGAAGCCGATTGCGCGCCGCTCGAGGCGTGGCTCAGGGAGCGCGGGATCCTCACGCAGATGCTGTACGCGTCGCGCTTCGTCACCCACTGCGACGTGTCGCGCGCGGACATCGACACGTTCCTCGGCGCGGTCGGCGCGTATTTCGCGCAGCGACGCGGGTAACGGTCGAGGGCCACGAGCCGGGCCCGTCACCGGCTCATGTCATTTCGGCAGCGGCGCGAGCAACCGGCGCGCCGCTTCGACCACCCGCGCGGACAGCGACGCCATCGTCGGCGACTGCACGGTCCACGCATGCCAGTACAGCGTGACGTCGGTCGGATGCGCGGGCGCGAGATCGACGAGCGCCTGCGCGTCGAGCGGCGCGGTGCCGATCAGCGGCTCCGGCACCATTGCGTAGCCGAGCCCGTGCCGCACCGCCGCGAAGTGCGAATGGGTGCCCGGCACGTAATGGCACGGGTATGCACCTTCCGGCAATCCGAACTTCTCCTTCAGGAACGACGACTGCAGCGTGTCGCGCCGCGAATACGCGACGACGGGCGCGTTGCGCGCACTCGTGCGGTTCAGCCCGCGCGGAAACCAGCGCGCCGCGAACGCGGCGGCCGCGAGCAGCCGGTAGCGCATCGTGCCGAGCGGCGTCGCGATGCAGCCGCGCATCGGCTTCGGCTCGGTCGTCACGCAGCCGACCGCCATCCCGCTTTCGAGCAGCGCGAACGTGTGGTCCTGATCCTCGACGATCAGCTCGAACAGGATCCGCTCGCCCGCGAGCACGGACGTCAGCACGGGCAGGAACCACGTGCCGAGGCTGTCGGAATTCAGTGCGATCGTCACCGAGATCGGCGATTCGCGCTCGGTCTCGAGCGTGCTTTGCAGGTCGGCCTGCAGCAGCGCGACGCGGCGCAGGTGCTGCAGCACGCGCTGCCCGGCCACCGTCGGGCGGCACGGTCGCGTGCGCAGCACGAGCGGCGTGCCGAGGCTCGCTTCCAGCGCGCGGACCCGCTGCGTGACGGCGGATGCGGTCACGTGCAGGCGCACGGCCGCCTGCTCGAAGCTGCCGGTGTCGGCGACGGCCAGCAGCGCGGCGGCCTGCTTCGGATCGATCGTCAGCGACATGTCGACGGAATTCCTGTGAACGGAGACGAGAACAGGCCGTAGTGTAAGGCAGCAGCGCGCGCCGCCGTCCGGGCGCGGCGAATCGTCCTGCCGCGCGTCATTCGTCATCGGAATCGGTTGCCGCGTATGGGACGCCGGCGGCGCGTGCATTTTGATCTACGCTATATGGATGTGTGAAGCGCGGCAGGTGCGATGCCGGTTGCCCGGCGTCGATGTCATCATGCCGACGCCGGTGCCGGACGACGATGCGCAGCAGACGCAGCCGTAAACTTCCGGATCATGCGCTGCGACAGGCATACGGACGGGGCGGCACTCGCGCCCGCTTGCCCGCGCGTCGGCGACGCACGGCACGTGGGCCGCACAACACCAACCTGAACAGGCGACGGAGCGACTTCGCGATGATCTTCCGGCAACTTTTCGACCCGCAATCGTCGACATACACGTATCTGCTCGCCGACCGCGCGTCGCGCGAAGCGCTGCTGATTGATCCGGTGTTCGAGCAGGTGCGCCGCGACGCGGCGCTGCTCGACGAGCTCGGGCTGCGGCTCGTCGCGACCGTCGACACGCACGTGCATGCCGATCACGTGACGGGCGCGTGGCTGCTGAAGCAGCGCACGGGCAGCGCGATCGCGATCTCGGCCGCAAGCGGTGCGCAGGGTGCCGACCGCTACCTGAACGACGGCGACCGCTGCGCATTCGGCTCGCGCTACCTGACCGTGCGCGCGACGCCCGGCCACACGAACGGCTGCATCAGCCTCGTGCTCGACGACGAATCGATGGCGTTCACCGGCGATTGCCTGCTGATCCGCGGCACGGGCCGCACCGACTTCCAGCAGGGCGACCCGCGCGCGCTGTATCGCGCGGTGCACGGCCGGCTCTTCACGCTGCCGGCCGCATGCCTGCTGTATCCGGCGCACGACTATCGCGGGCTCACGGTGACGAGCGTCGGCGAGGAGCGGCGCTTCAATCCGCGCCTCGGCGGCGATCTCAGCGAAGACGATTTCGCCGGCTACATGCGCAACCTCGGTCTTGCGCACCCGCGCCAGATCGACGTCGCGGTGCCGGCGAACCTGCATTGCGGCGTCGCCACGAACGCGCCCGATGCACAGGCGGCGCCCGACTGGGCGCCGCTCGTCTATACGTTCGCCGGCTTCTGGGAAATCGATCCGCAATGGCTCGAGGATCATCTGCCGACGGTACAGGTCGTCGATGTGCGCGAACCGGACGAATTCACGGGCCCGCTCGGACACCTGCCCGGCGCGATGCCGATTCCGCTCGGCGAACTGGCCGCGCGCACCGGCGAGATCGCGCGCGACCGGCCGGTCGTGACCGTGTGCCGGGCCGGCGGGCGATCCGCGCAGGCGAACGTGATCCTGCTGAAGGCCGGTTTCGACGCGGTCGCGAATCTAGGCGGCGGGATGCTGCGCTGGCGCGCCGAAGGGCGTGTCGTGATGGACGGCCGGTCGTAGCGCCCGAGGCCGCGCAAAAAAATTTCCGGACCGATGTCGAAATGGCCACGCGCCGTTCGTCGTCAAGGTATCCGAGATCATGTGGCGCCGCATGACGCGGCGCCGAAACCCTGAGAGACCACGCGATGATGCCGACGCTTTACGCCCATCCCTTTTCGTCCTACTGCCAGAAAGTGCTGACCGCGCTGTACGAGAACGGCACGCCGTTCGAGTATCGCGTGCTCGCGCACGACGATCCGAAGCCGATGCAGGAACTGACCGCGCTGTGGCCGCTGAAGCGTTTTCCGGTGCTGGTCGATGCGGGCCGCACCGTGGTCGAGGCGTCGATCATCATCGAGTATCTCGGCCTGAACCATCCGGGCCCGGTGCGCCTGCTGCCCGACGATCCGCACGCGGCGCTCGAGGTGCGGATGATGGATCGCTTCTTCGACAACTACGTGTCGACGCCGCAGCAGAAGGTCGTGCACGACGCGCTGCGGCCGGAAGCCGAGCGCGATGCGCGCGGTGTCGCCGATGCGCGCGCGATGCTCGAAACGTCGTATGCGTGGCTGGACCAGAAGATGGCCGATCGCGAATGGGCGGCGGGCGAGCGCTTCAGCCTCGCCGATTGCGGCGCGGCACCGTTCCTGTTCTACGCGGACTGGACGCACCGGATCGATCCGTCGTTCGCGAACGTGATCGCGTATCGGAAGCGTCTGCTTGCGCGGCCGTCGTTCGCGCGAGCGGTCGACGAGGCGCGGCCGTTTCGTCCGTTCTTTCCGCTCGGCGCGCCCGATCGAGATTGATTGGCGCGGCCGTCGCGCGGCGCGCCGCCGCCGCGCACGGCCGGCAGCGCGTACCGGGGCGACGGAAGGAAAGCAGCGGCAGCATCGCGGCGCCTGCCCGTCACATCGTATGCGTGGCCGACTGCGCGAGCGTCAGCAGTTCGTCGAACTGCGTGATCAACTCGAAACACAGCAGGAACGCGAGCGTATAGGCCGGCGCGGGGAAGCGCCGGATCATCTCCAGCACCTGCGGCGCGAAGCGCGACCGGATCGCGTCGCGCGTCAGCAGCCACGCGATCGCGATGCCGATCGCGGCGCCCGCGATCAGGTCGGTCGGGTAGTGAAAGCCGAGATACGCGCGCGGCAGGCAGATGAACACGACGGAATACAACAGCGCGAACACGCCGACGCGGCGCGCGATGATGAAGATGCCGGTCGCGATCGCCATCCACAGCATCGCGTGATCGCTCGGAAACGAACTCCATGCCTGCAGCGTTGCCGCGCGCAGTCCGGCCGACGGAAAGTGCAGGTGCAGGTCGGGGTTGTAGATCGGCCGCACGCGGAACGGCAGCACCTGTGCGAGCAGCCGGCCGAACGCGAGCGCGATGAGCCCGCTCGCGACCGTTGCGATAACCAGTTCGCGTTGCCGCTCGCGGTTCGGGCCAGGCTGGAACCACAGCCAGCACAAGACGGGAATGAGCACGAAGCCCTTGAACGTGTACAGGCCTGCGATCACGCGGATCACGTGATTCATCAGCGGGCCGAACGTCACGTGGGTGAGGAAGATCTGGATCGTGGTGTCGAAATTGTTCATGTTCTGTGCCCCCCGGGCGGACGCGCAGCACGAGGCGCGCGGCCGGCAGGATCTGGAAGCGCGCTCGTACCGGAGCGCAACGGGGGGCAAGTATGTCACCCGTTATTTCGAAGAAAATGCAAAAAAATACCGGGAATCCCCTGATAAAAGGGGGCCGCGCGGCGGGGCCGGATGGCGGAGTGCCGAGCGGCGGGGTACGGTCGAATCGTCCGATGTTTGTGCGTCGATGCGCGCGATCGCCGGAAAAATAATTGGTTGAACTGGACAATTCCGCAGGCTGGTGCGGACCTTGCGCCGGATGAACGAATGCGGGTTACGCCCGGTGCGAATCTGTCAGGCCACGCACCGCGCTGCATGCGCCGGTCGAAAATAAAAGAAAAGGCGGGCAAGCCCTGTGGGCCTGCCCGCCTCGGCTGCGCGGCGTCGAATTTCAGTTGCGCCAGACCCGCACGGCGAGCGCGGCCAGCGACGTCGCGACGGCCAGCGCGGTCACCGCGTTCCAGCCCAGTTGCGCGAGCAACGAACTGCCGATCGCGGCACCGGCCGCCATCCCGATGAACATGCCGACGAACAGCACCGCGTTGAGGCGGCTGCGCGACGCGGGATCGATCCGGTAGACGATTGCCTGGTGCGCAATCAGCGTCGCCTGCACGCCGAGATCGAAGCCGATCGTCGCGACCGCGAGCAGCACGAGCTGCGCATGCGGCGACATCAGCGGCGCGGCGGCCATCGACGCGAACGACAGCGTTGCGATGCCGATACCGATGCGCGTGACGCGCTCGGGGCCGTGATGGTCGGCCAGACGGCCGGCGATGGGTGCAGCCAGCGCACCGGCGGCACCCGCGAGGCCGAACGCGCCTGCGGCTGCGCTGCCGAGGTGGAACGGCGCGCCGTGCAGCATCACCGCGAGCGTCGACCAGAACGCGCTGAACCCGATGGACAGCAGCCCCTGCGCGAGCGCGGCGCGGCGCAGTGCCGGATGATCGCGCCACAACGCGCCGAGCGAGCCGATCAGCGCGCGATACGGCAGGCGCGTGGTCGGTTCGAAGCGCGGCAGCCCGCGCGCGGCCACGATGCCGATCGCGGCGACGCTGGCGGCCGCGAGCGCGAACATCGCGCGCCAGCCGGCCGTCTCGGCGACGAAGCCGGCAACGACGCGCGACAGCAGGATACCGAGCAGCAGCCCCGTCATCACCGTGCCGACGATGCGGCCGCGATGCGTGTCATGGGCGAGCGTCGCGGCGGCCGGCACGACGTCCTGCGCCATCGTCGCGGCGAGGCCGATCGCGAAGCTCGCCGCGAGCAGCAGCCCGAGCGACGGCGCGACAGCGGCGAGCAGCAGTGCGATGACCAGCGCGGCGGCCTTGGTCACGATCACGCGGCGGCGGTCGAAGCGGTCGCCGAGCGGCGCGAGCAGCAGGATGCCGAGCGCATAGCCGAGCTGCGTGAGCGTCGGCACGAAGCCGATCGCGCGCGCCGACGCGCCGAGCTCTGGCCCGAGCGCGCCGAGCATCGGCTGCGCGTAATAGAGCGGTGCGACGCCGAGGCCGGCGGCGGCGGCGAGCAGCAGCACGAGCCGGCGATCGGGCATCGAATGGGCGGCCGGGCGGGCCGCGGTGTGCGCCACGCGGGGCGCGGCGTCGAGACGGGTCGGAGTGGACATGGCGTGCATCCTGGGTTGGATAACGGGATGACGCGAGTGTGGCGGCGCGCGGCCGGCGACGGTAGTGCCGCCTCGCGAAGATTTGTTATACGCTTCACGAATGAATGAAAAATCTTCCGCTTCTCCCGCTGCTGGCGGCTCTCCGCGCATTCAGACGGTGCCGGTGGACGGCGCCGGTTATCGTTTCGAGCTGATGGAAACCTTCGTGCGCATAGTCGAGGCCGGCAGCCTGTCGGCCGCTGCCGCGCAACTGCATACGACGCAGCCGACGATCAGCCGACGGCTGCAGGCGCTCGAACGCTCGCTCGGCATGCGGCTGCTGCAACGGACGACGCACACGATGCGGCTGACCGTCGACGGCGAGCGCTGTTTCAAGCGCGCGAAGGAGCTGCTGGCAAACTGGGCTGCGTTCGAGGCCGATCTGCGCGGTGCGCAGGAGGAGCCCGACGGCCTGCTGCGGGTCGCGGTGCCGCACGCGTTCGGGCAGGAGCGTTTCATCGGGCCGCTCGCGCAGTTCCTGCGCGACTATCCGCGCGTGTCGGTCGAGTGGCTGCTGCAGGACGAGGTGCGGGATTTCGTCGGCAGCGGCATCGATTGCGCGATCCTGGTCGGCGAGCCGACCGATCCGTCCGTCGTCGCGATTCGGCTGACGAAGGTGCCGCGTTTCGTGGTTGCCGCGCCGTCGGTGCTGAACGGCGCCGACCCACCGGCCGACCCCGACGCGCTGGCTGCTTTGCCATGGCTCGCGTTGCGCACGTATTACCGCACCGAGCTGGCGCTGACGCACGCCGTCACCGGCGACACGCGGCGCATCGCGATCCGCCCGCGCATCACGACCGCGAACCTGTACGCGCTGCGCAGCGCGGCTCTGCTGGGCGTCGGCGCGTGCGTCGGTTCGACATGGATGCTGGCCGACCACCTCGCGCGCGGCGAGCTCGTGCATCTCGCACCCGAGTGGCAGGCCGCACCGCTGCCCGTCTACCTGGTCTATCCGCATGCGCAGTTCTACCCGTCGCGGCTCGTGCGGTTCGTCGCGATGATGCGCGAGGCCGTGCCGGGGCTCGTCGAAGGGCGCGAAGTCTGACCCGGTCGGCGCGGGCCGCGCCGTCAGCCGCGCCGGATTCCTTCGGGCAGCGCGCTGATGCGGCGCACCTCGGGCGAGTCGAGCCACGCGCGCGACGTGGCGCAGTCGGCGAACATGTCGGTCGCATCCTCGCCCCAGAACAGGTCGCCGTCGAGCTCGAAGGTCGGCACGCCGAATACGCCGTGCGCGATCGCTTGATCGGTGTTCGCGCGCAGCGCGTCCTTCACCGGCTGTGCTTCGACGGCCGTTACGCCCTCGGGAAAGCCGACGGCTTCGCACAGCGCGGCGAAGCCTTCCGGCGTCGACACGTCATGGCCGTCGCGCCAGATATGCCGGAAGATCCGCCGGATCACATCGAGCGAACCGCCCATCGCGATCGCGAGGCGCAGCGGCTTGATCGGGTTGAACGGGTGGGCCGGCGGCATCCGGAACGGGATGCCGAGCTTGTCCGCGCGATATTGCGCGTGGCGATAGGTGAAGACGCGTTTTGCCGCAATCTCCGCCGGCGCTTTCTGGCCCCAGTGCGCGAGCAGCGCGCCGAGCACGATCGGCCGCGGCTCGAACGCCGCGGCGGGCGGCAACCGGTCGAATTGTTCCTGCTGCAGGTAGGCGAACGGCGAAACGAAATCGAAATACCAGGTGGCGGTGCGCGCGGCGTTCATGGCGAGCGTTTCCTCGTGCGGGTCCGGATGGATCGGGGGCGCGCCAGTGTCGCATGCGGCGGCGTTTTGCGCTGCCGCACCCCATGCCCGCCGCCGGCGCGAACGGTCGCTACCCGGCCTCCACCAGCGCCGCGAGCTTCGCCAGCGCCATGCGCCAGCCGGTCTCGTTGTCGGCGACCGGCACGCCGGGCGGGATCCCGTCTTGCACGGCGTCCACGCGCGTGCCGTCCGCTTCGTCGGACAGCGTGATCGTGATCGTCATTGCGCCGCGCAGCATCGGATCGTCGGTCTCGAACACGTCGATCTCGACAATCTGCTGGTCCGGCACGAGCGTGACGAAGCGGCCGTGGTAGGTATCGGTGCGCGCGGTGGTCTTGCCGGTGTCGGCCGACGGCGCGTCGTAGCTCAGCGACACGCGCAGCGCGCCACCTTCGCGCGCGTCGTACGCATGCACGCGGCACGTCATGCCGTCGGGCACCTTCCATTGTTCGACCGAGTGCGGATCGAGCAGCGCGCGGTAGACGCGCCCGCGCGGTGCGTTCAGGTGCCGGCTGACCCGGGTCGAATGCGTGTGCGTATGCAACATGTGGCCTCCCGCGGAGCGCGCGCGACGGTGCACGCCGGATACCGGCGTGTCGTCGCGCTTCCTTCAGGAATCGTAGGCGCGGGCGGGGCGGCATGCAATGACCGCGCGCTCGCCCGCGTTCAGCCGTTCAGCGCAGCGTGGCCGCGAATGCGTCGAGCTGCGTGATGCAGGTGTTCCAGCCCTCGAAGAAGCCGAGCGCTTCGTGGCGCTCGCGCGTCGCGGCATCGGGGTGCATCACGCATGCCTCGTAGCGGCTGCCCGCATCGTCGTCGGCCATCGTAATGATCGCCGTGAAGCCCAGCCACGGCACTTGCGGCCGCCAGCCGCCGGTAAGCATCGACGTGAACGCGATGCGCGCTTCCGGCACGATTTCGAGGAAGCAGCCGGGATTGTCGCTCGTGCCGCCATCCGGGCCGCGCATGAACGTGTGGAAAGCGCCGCCCGGCCGCAGGTCGAACGCACGCACCTCGGTGGTCCACGGCTTCGGGCACCACCATTGCCTGAGCAGTTCGGGGTCGGTCCACGCACGCCACAGCGCGTGGCGCGGCGCGCGCAGCGTGCGGGTGATGACGAGATCGTGGGCTTCAGCGGGTTCGACGTGGCTTGCTGACATCTTGCTCCTCCTGGTGGCGGCGTTCGACGAATTCGACGAGACGATCGGATCGCGCTTCCCACAGCGCGCGCTGCGCGGCGAGCCATTCCTCGGCCTCGGTCAACCGGCTGCCGACCAGCGCGCAGGTGCGTGAGCGGCCGGTTTTCCGGGTCTGGACGAGGCCGCTGCGCTCGAGCACGGCGACATGCTTCATGAACGACGGCAGCGCCATGTCGAACGGCGCGGCCAGCGCGGAGACGGTCCGCTCGCCCTGGCCGAGCGCGCTGACGATCGCGCAGCGCGTCGGGTCGGCGAGGGCGTGGAACACGTCGCTGATGCCGGGTTGAAAGTTAGCCATGCGGCTAAGTATAGGCGATGCAGCGGAAATTTTCGTCGCGTAGGATGATGGGGCAGTAACACGCGCCAACCTGCGCCGCGTTGCCGGACGCCTGCCGCCGTTGCGCAAGCCTCGACGACCGACTGGCGTTCTTTCCAATCCGGGCGCATGACGAACGAACGCGTGCGGCCTGGCTGACCACCGGAGATGGCATGACCGAACCTGTTACCGTCCGCCGCGTCGGCGCGCGCGACGCGAGGGCCTGCGTCGACGCGCTGGCCGACGTGCTGATCGATTGCGTCGAGGGCGGCGCGTCCGTCAGCTTCATGTTGCCGATCGAGCGGCCGACCGCCGTCGCGTTCTGGACGCGCGTGGCCGACGGCGTGGAGAACGGCGAGCGCATCCTGCTCGTCGCCGAAGATGCGGCCGGCCGGATCCTGGGCACCGTGCAGGTCGTGACCGCGCAGCCCGAGAACCAGCCGCATCGCGCGGACATCGCGAAGATGCTCGTGTCGCGGCACGCGCGCCGGCAGGGCGTCGCCGCGCGGCTGATGGCAGCGGCCGACACGGCCGCGCGCGACGCCGGCAAGACCGTGCTCGTGCTCGACACCGTGACGGGCGGCGACGCCGAGCGGCTGTACGAGCGGGCCGGCTGGCAGCGCGTCGGCGTCGTGCCGAACTACGCGCTGATGCCCGACGGCGCGCTCTGTGCGACGACGTTCTTCCACAAGCAGCTCGCGTAGCGGCACGCGTTAGCGCTGCTCATCGGCATCCGCCATGCATCCGGTCGCCCCGGCTCTCCTGTTCGTCGCGCTCGCGGCCGGTGTCGTCGCGTTGCTTGCGCCTGTGTTGCTCGCGGTCGCGTGGCGACGCCGCACGCAGGTACCGTTGCGCGTGTTTTGCTACGGCATGCTGACCTTCTTCGTGTTCCAGCCGGTGCTGCGCATGTCGTGGCAGATTCCGCTGTACCGCTGGCTCGCTCACGACCCGCGCTGGCATGTGCCGATGCTGGTGTTCGCGGCGTTGACGGCCGGGCTCTTCGAGGAATGCGGGCGCTGGGTCGCGTTCCGGTATCTGCTGCCGAAGCGGCGCGACGCGCAGACGGCCGTGATGCTCGGGCTCGGGCACGGCGGGCTGGAGGCGATGCTGCTGGTCGGCATCGGGTTTCTCGCGCTCGGCACGGGCTACCTGCTCGCGCACGAGGGCGTCGTCGTGCCTGAGGGCGTGCAGTCGCTGATCGGGGCGCAGTTCGCGGGCATGACGCTCGCGTCGCCGTTTCTCGCGCTGCTCGAACGCACGAGTGCGCTGGCCGCGCATGTCGGGCTGTCGCTGATCGTGCTGCAGGCATTCGTGCGCGGCACGAAGCGCTGGCTCGCGTATGCGATCGCGATCCATTTCGTGTTCGACCTCGTCGCCGTGCTGCTGACGCGGTACTGGCATGTCGATACCGTGCTGGTCGAGGCGATCCTGTTCGCGTGCGGTGTCGCGCTCCTGTGGCTGGGCATTCGCTGGAGCCGATGGGGGGCGGGCGCCGGCGACATCGGGCACACCGCCTGACGCGCGGCGCCCGTTTCAGTCGTGCGCGGCGAGATTCGGTCGCCGTATCGCCGGCCGTTATCCGGTTCGCCGCTGGCTGGCGAGGCTCAAGGCCATGCCGGCCGTGACGATGACGATTGCGATGCCGGCGAGCGCAGGGACGTGTCCCCTGTCTCGCTGAGAGTCGAGAGCCGGGCGGCGCCTGAAGCCGTTCAGAAAGAAAAGCAGGGTCGGCAACCGTGCCGGTCCGATATATTCACGCAGGTACAACTCCAACAAAACGCCACGGAACCGCCGCCTCGATGAAACGTTCCCATGTCGCTTTCGCCCTCACGGGCCTGCTCGTCGCGCTGCCGATTGCCGCGTACGCGCTCGTCAAGCCGCTGCGCATCGTCGCGCCCGCGCTGATCCCCGGCGTGTCCTGCCCGAGCGCCGACATCTGCACGGACGATGCCGCGAAGCTCGGCGACGCGCAGCAGCTCTATCGCGACGGCTATGCGCGCGCGGCGGCGGCCGTCGGCGGGTTCCGCGCCGCGCCGCGCGTCGTGTTCTGCTCGACGCGCGCGTGCGCGGACGCATTCGGCCTCGGCACGCGTGCGGCGCTGACGCTCGGGAATTTCGGCGTGGTCGTCGCGCCGCGCGGCTGGCAGACGTACTTTCTCGCGCACGAACTGATCCATCACCGCCAGGCGGAAGTGCTCGGCAACCTGGCCGTCGTGACCAAGCCGCGCTGGCTGATCGAAGGGATGGCGTATTCGCTCAGCGAAGATCCGCGTCATCCGCTGACGGAGCCGTTCGAATCGTGGCGCGCGCGTTTCGATGCGTGGCATGCGGCGCTGGGCGGGCAGCCGCTGTGGGATGCCGCGCGGGCGGCCGAATAGCGCACGAACGCAGGAGCGCAGGAGCGCAGGAGCGCAGGAGCGCAGGAGCGCACGAACGCGCGAACGCAGGAACGCAGGAACGCACGAAGCGCACCGCCGCGCGCTTCGTTACGCCGGCGCAACCGGACCGTCGCGTCCGTCAGTGAGCGTATCCCGTCCCGCGTCGAGGATCTCGTCGGCCAGCGCGGGATCGGTGCCGGCGATCGCGCGCGACAGCACGAGCGCCCCGACCATCTGGCTGAAGACCGCGAGCGCGTCGCGGCGCGTCTGCTCCGGCGTCGCGCCTTCGGTCGCCACCATCCGTTCCAGCCGGTCGAGATACGCGGCGAGGCCGCGCGCGTAGCACGCGCGCGCCGCATCGGTCAGTCGCGGCGCGTCGCCCGCGAAGCCGGACAGCGGGCACCCGGCCTCGACATTGTCGCGATGCGCCGCCGACAGATACGACGCCACCTGCGCGGCGAGACTGCCGGCATTCGGCGAATCCGCGCGGTCCTGCATCGCCTTTTCCATCACCTCGGCAGCCAGCGCATCTTTCGACTTGAAGTGGTTGTAGAAGCCGCCCTGCGTGAAGCCGGCTTCCTTCATCAGCTCCGTCAGCCCCACGGCGTCGACGCCGCGCACGCGGAACAGCCGCTCGGCGGCCGCGACGATCGCGCTCCGGTTCTCGGCAGCCTGCTGTCTTGACACGCCCATCGATCCCTCCCTGATTCTGCTGATCGCGCCGATTGAAAATCACAATGGCGATCACAATTGACATGTCCGGGCCGCGAGAACACAATGCACCGCAAAGACAATGGTGATCGACATTGATATCGAGTGTAGCCGACTTGGCGGGCGGTGCGAAGCCACGGCCGGAACACGGATGGAAATCGGTCGAGGTCTTTGGCGCCGCGGGGTGACGGGCAGCGGACGGCTCGGCGTCTGTCCCTGCGGCGCAGCGATTCGGTAAGCGATGGCAGCCTCGTTTTCCACCGGATCTCATGCGCGCGACGAGCCGGCGCGCATGCGATTCATCATGCGAAAGGAACGATCATGAAGATCGAAGGTGCAGTCATTTTCGTGACGGGCGCAAACCGCGGGCTCGGGCTCGAGTTTGCGAAGCAGGCGCTCGCAAGAGGGGCGCGCAAGGTCTATGCGGCGGCGCGCGATCCGGCCACCGTGACGCTGCCGGGCGTCGTGCCCGTGAAGCTCGACGTGACCGATCCGGCGGCCGTCGCCGCGGCGGCCGACTCGGCGCGCGACGTCACGCTGCTGATCAACAACGCAGGCATTGCGCGGCTCGGCAGCCTGACGGACGACGGCGCGCCCGACGCGCTGCGCGATCACTTCGAAACCAATGTATTCGGGATGCTGGCGATGTCGCGGGCGTTTGCGGGAATCCTCGCCGGCCATGGCGGCGGCGCGATCCTGAACGTGCTGTCCGTCGCGAGCTGGGTGAACCGGCCGATCCTGTCGGGCTACGGCGTGTCGAAATCGGCCGCATGGGCGCTGACCAACGGGCTGCGCCATTCGCTGCGCGAGCAGCGCACGCAGGTCGTCGGGCTGCATGCCGGTTTCATCGACACCGACCTGACACGCGGCCTCGACGTGCCGAAGGCCACGCCGGACGACGTCGTGCGCCAGGCCTACGACGCGATCGAAGGGGGTGCGGAGGAAGTGTCGATCGACGAGTTCACGCGGCAGGTGAAAGCCACGCTGTCGTCGGGCGTCTATCTGGAGGAACCGGCGCCGCGTTGACGCCGCCGGGAGGCACTGCCCGCCGCCCGCGTTCGCGCGCGGCGGGCTCGGCCCTTGGGCCGTCAGGCCGTGGTGTCGATGATGCCCGGGATCTTCACGTCCGGGTTCACGTCCGCGTCGTAGTCGACGCCGGCGATCTCGAAGCCGAACAGCCGCAGGAAGTCGGTCTTGTAGCCGGCGAAGTCGGTCAGCTCGTACAGGTTCTCGTTCGTCACCTGGTCCCACAGCGCGACGACCTTCGCCTGCACCTGCGGATCGAGCTCCTTGTAGTCCGCGCGCAGCCGGCCTTCTTCGTCGAGGTGCGGCGCCGTGCCGTACAGGCTGTCCTTGAGGAGCCCGTACACCTGCTCGATGCAGCCTTCGTGCGTGCCGGTTTCCTTCATCACCTTGAACAGCAGCGACAGGTACAGCGGCATCATCGGGATTGCCGAGCTGGCCTGCGTGACGACGGCCTTCAGCACCGACACGCGTGCGTCGCCGCCGTGCGCGGCCAGCTTTTCGCGGATCGACAGCACCTTCTTGTCGAGATCCTTCTTCGCTTCGCCGATCGAGCCGTTCCAGTAGATGTCGTGCGTGATCTGCTCGCCGAGATACGTGAACGCGGTCGTCTTCGCGCCGTCGGCCAGCACGCCGGCTTCATCCAGCGCGTCGATCCACATCTGCCAGTCCTCGCCGCCCATCACGGCGACGGTGCCGTCGATCTCTTCCTGCGTGGCGGCCTCGAGCACGGTCTCCTGGATCACTTCCTTGTCGGTATTGATCCCGCGGAACGACACCGATTTGCCGATCGGCTTGAGCGTCGAGCTGATCGTTTCGCCCGTCTTCGGGTGCGTGCGGCGCGGGGCCGCGAGGCTGTAGACGACGAGATCGACCTTGCCGAGATCCTGCTTGATGGTGTCGATCGTGACCTGCTTGACCTTGTCGGAGAACGCGTCGCCGTTGATGCTGCGCGCATGGAGCCCCTTTTCGGCGGCGAATTTCTCGAACGCGGCGCTGTTGTACCAGCCGGCCGTGCCGGGCTTCGATTCGCTGCCGGCGCGCTCGAAGAACACGCCGAGCGTGTCCGCGCCCGAGCCGAATGCGGCCGAGATCCGGGCGGCGAGGCCGTAGCCGGTCGACGCGCCGATCACGAGCACCTTCTTCGGGCCGTTGGCGATCGGGCCGTGCGAAGTCACGTAGTCGATCTGTTCCTTGACGTTGGCTTCGCAGCCGACGGGATGAGTCGTCACGCAGATGAAGCCACGCACGCGCGGTTTGATGATCATGGAATCCTCTTGTCAGAAAGGCGGAAACGGCCTGAAATCGGAAAAATCCCGCGCATTGTAAAGGAAGCGGCCGATCGCGGGCGGGCGCGGCCGGAAGGTGCCGGATCGTTCAGTTATTTCTCTCTTGACAGAAATAACTGAAATGAATAAATTTCCCGACATGGAACTCACACCGATTGCCGAACGATTCATTCTCCACTGGGGCGAAATGGGCTCGCGGTGGGGCGTCAACCGAACCGTCTCGCAGATTCACGCGCTGCTCTACCTGGCCGGCCGGCCGGTCGCGGCCGACGAGATTGCCGAGACGCTCAACGTCGCGCGCTCCAACGTCAGCACGAGCCTGAAGGAACTGCAGGCGTGGCGGCTCGCGAAGGTCGTGCATGTGCTGGGCGATCGCCGCGACCATTTCGAGACGTCGACCGACATCTGGGAACTGTTCAAGCTGATCGTCGAAGGGCGGCGGCAGCGCGAGATCGAGCCGACGCTCACGGTGCTGCGCGATTGCCTGACGAGCCCGGAGATCGCCAACGAGAGCCGCGAGACCGAACAGCGCATCCGCGACACGCTGCAGTTCGTCGAGACGCTGACGACCTGGTCGGACGAGATGCTGCGGCTCAAGCCCGATACGCTGATGAAGGCGCTCGGCATCGGCGCGAAGATCAGCCAGACGGTCAGGCGCAAGTCGTCGAAGTAAACGGTAACGGAAGTGCGGGCAGGCAGCCCGCTTTTTTCGGAGTTGATATTTCTGTCTATACAGAAATAACTGTAAAGAGAGGTGGAGATGAACGCAGTCTTGCCGTCGACCGGCCAGAGCGGCCGCACCGGGGAACGCAGCATGACCGTCCTCGTCTGCGGCGCGAACGGCTTCATCGGGCGGGCACTGTGCGCGCAGCTCGAAGCCGGCGGCCATCGCGTGCTGCGCGGCGTGCGCGATGCGGCCGGCCCGCGCGACGTCGCGATCGACTTCGCGAAGGACGTCGATCCCGACGCGTGGCTGGCGCGGCTGGAGGGCGTCGACGTGGTGATCAATGCGGTCGGCATCCTCGCCGATCGACGCGGCGCGACGCTCGACGCCGTGCATCGCGCCGCGCCGTGCGCGCTCTTCACCGCGTGCTGTCGTGCGCGCGTGCGGCGCGTGATCCAGATCTCGGCGCTCGGCGTCGAGCGCGGCGGTACGCGGTACTTCGCGAGCAAGCACGCAGCCGACCGCTTCCTGCAGACGCTGCCGATCGACTTCCGGATCGTGCGACCCGCGCTCGTCTACGGCGCGGCCGGCACGTCGGCGCGGTTTTTCCGGATGCTCGCGAGCCTGCCCGTGCACGTACTGCCGGCGGGCGGCCGTCAGCGGCTGCGCCCCGTGCACGTCGACGACCTCGCCGAGCTGGTCGCGCGGCTCGTCGCGCAGTCGTTCGATTCGTCGGCGGACGGCAGCGCGGTGATCGACGTGGTCGGCAACGACGAGGTCGAATACCGCGAGATGCTGGCCCGCTACCGCGCCGCGATGGGGTTTCCGCCGGCCGCCGGCGTGACGCTGCCGGGCCCGCTGGTCGGCGCGGCGGCTGCGCTGCTCGGCTTGCTGCCGGGCGCAATGTTGACGCGCGACACGTGGACGATGCTGCGCGGCGGAAACACCGGCGATCCGGCGGCCACCACGGTCGTGCTCGGCCGGCCGCCGCGCGGCATCGGCGGTTTCATCGGCGCGGACGCGGCCGCGCTGCGTCGCGACGCGCTCGCGATGTGGCGGCGCCCGTTGCTGCTGGGTGCACTCGCGATCGTGTGGATCTGGACGGCCATCGCAAGCGCGTTCATTCATCCGCTGCGCGCGAACCTCGCATTGCTCGCGCATGCGCACCTGACGGGGCTGCCCGCGCTGGTCGCGCTCTATGCGGCAAGCGCGCTGGATTTCGCGTTCGGCATCGCGACCGTCGCCGCGCCGTCGCGCCGCCTGTGGGCCGCGCAAGCCGCGCTGATCGTCGCGTATTCGGCCGTCATCGCGGTCACGATGCCGGGCCTGCTGGCCGAACCGTTCGGCCCCGTGCTCAAGAACGTACCGATTCTCGCGATCCTGTTGATCCTGTTTTCAGAAGAAGAACACGCATGAATACCTATCTCGTCGTCAAGGCGCTGCATATCCTGTCCTCGGTGCTGCTGGTCGGCACGGGGTTCGGCACCGCGTTCTACCTGTTTTTCGCGAACCGCACGCGCTCGGTGCCCGCGATCGCGGCAGTGTCGCGGCTCGTGGTGCGCGCGGACTGGTGGTTCACGACACCGGCCGTGATCTTCCAGCCGGCGTCCGGATTGTGGCTCGCACATATCGCCGGCTGGCCGTGGCATACACCGTGGCTCGTCGCGTCGATCGTGCTGTATGCGATCGCCGGCGCGTGCTGGCTGCCGGTCGTGTGGCTGCAGGTCGAACTCGCCGCGATGGCGAAGCTCGCTCACGTGAACGGCGACGCCGCATTGCCGGAACGCTACTGGCGCTATGCGAAGCGCTGGGAACTGCTCGGTTATCCGGCGTTCTTCGCGATGCTGTCCGTCTACTTCCTGATGGTGCTCAAGCCGGCGTAAGTGCGTCGTGTCTGAAAACCGTGGATCGATCGATTCATGATGTTTTCGATAAAGGAAGGAGTGCAGATCATGAACGTCAATGAAGTGATGCCGACCATCGGCGACGATGCAGGACGCGTTGCATCTCGCCCTGCGCCCGACAACGCGCGCCGCATCGTCGTGAGCTGGATGTATGGAGCGGCGATCGTCCACCTGCTCGTCGGCATGGCCGTTCCGTGGCTCGCCGGTGCACCGTTCGTCGATGCGTATCACCGCGGCATCGAGCTGCATTTCTGGGCCGGTGCGGCACCGGAACCGGCGCGTGCCCAGCAGATATGGTGGATGTCGCTGATCGGCGCGACGGTGCAGTGCGCGTCGGTCTGGATGCTCGCGCTCGTCCACCTCGGTAACCGGTTGCGCAACCGGGAAGTGTGGGGATGGCTGCTGGCCGGCCTGCTGATATGGGCGCCGCAGGACATGCTGTTTTCATTGCAGGCCCGTGTATGGGGCCACGTGGCGATCGACGCGGCCGCACTCGTCGCGATGGTTCCGCCGCTTGTCTGGCTGTTGACGAGGGATACCGTATGAACACCTTGCCTGCCTTCGACTGGGCGCTCAACCTGCTGATCGTGCAGGGCGCGATGGGCGCATTCGATACGCTTTATCACCACGAACTCACGCAGGACCTGCCGCACAGCCCGCGCGCGCGGCTCGAGCTGGCGATTCATGCGGTGCGTTCCGTGCTCTACGGCCTCGTGTTCGCATCGATCGCGAACGTCGCGTTTCACGGCGCCTGGGTCGCGGCGATCGCGGCGGTGGTGCTCGTCGAAGTGGTGCTGACGTTGTGGGATTTCGTCGTCGAGGACCAAAGCCGCAAGCTGCCGGCGAGCGAGCGCGTGCTGCACACGCTGCTGGCCGTCAACGGAGGCGCGCTGTTCGGGATGCTCGCGATGCAACTAGCTGCCTGGACGCACGAACCGACCGCGCTGCGCGCGATCGATCTCGGCTGGCGCGGCTGGCTGCTCAGCCTGTTCGCCGTCGGCGTGACGGTATCGGGTATCCGCGACGGGATTGCCGCCTGCCGGATCGCGCGACACGCTCCGGTCGCCAATCCGTTCGCGGGACAGCCGCCGGGCAACGTGCTCGTCACCGGCGGGACCGGCTTTATCGGCGAAACCCTCGTGAACCAATTGCTCGATGCGGGGCACACGGTCACGTTGCTGACGCGCGATCCGCTGCGCGCGGCCTACCAGTTCCAGGGCCGCGTGCGCAGCGTGACGTCCGTCGAACAGTTGCAGCCGCACGAGCGCTTCGATACGGTCGTCAATCTCGCGGGGGCGCCGGTGCTGGGCGCACGCTGGAGCAAGCGCCGGCAGGCGCTGCTGCTCGCCAGCCGCGTCGGCGTCACGCAGTCGCTGATGCGCTGGGTCGAGACCGCCGAGGTCAAGCCGCGCGCATGGATCCAGGCATCCGCGATCGGCTATTACGGCGTACGGCCGGCCGACGAGCGGCTCGACGAGCGCAGCAGCGCCGGCACCGGCTTCATGTCCGAGCTGTGCCGGCAGTGGGAGTTGTCCGCGCAGCCGCTCGAGCGCCATCGGGTGCGCGCGGTGGTGCTGCGGCTGGGCGTCGTGTTCGGCCCCGGCGGCGCGTTGCGCCCGATGCTGCTGCCGCATTACTTCGGGATGGGCGGACGCTTCGGCGACGGCGCGCAGGTCATGAGCTGGATTCACCGGGACGACGTGCTGCGGATCATCGCGCGCGCGATGTCGAACGCGGACATGCACGGCGTTTACAACGCGGTGGCGCCCGGTGCATTTACCCAGCGCGAGTTCGTGCAGGTCGTGACGAAGGTGCTGCGCCGCCCCGCATGGCTGCACGTGCCGGCCGCGCCGCTGCGCTGCGCGATGGGCGAGATGGCCGAGCTGCTGCTGGACGGGCAGCGGGTGATGCCGGCCCGGCTGCATCAGGACGGATTCATGTTCACGTTCCCGACCGCCGAGCGCGCGCTGCGTGACCTGACGAATCGGCCGCACGCCGATTTTGCGCGTCCGGCCTGCCGTTTCCCGTAACGTCGTGTATAAATTCGGCGTGAACGCGTTCGGGACGTGTCGTGCGTCCCGAACGCTCCGCATCCGACCTCACAAGGAGACTGCATGCTGCACATCCTCGGCAAGATCCCGTCCATCAACGTCCGCAAGGTGCTGTGGCTGTGCACCGAGCTGAACCTCCCGTTCGAGCAGGAAGACTGGGGCGCGGGTTTCCGCACGACCAACGATCCGGCCTATCTCGCGCTGAATCCGAACGCGCTCGTGCCCGTCATCAAGGACGACGATTTCGTGCTCTGGGAATCGAACACGATCATCCGCTACCTCGCAAACCGCTATGGCGGCGACGCGCTTTATCCGGCCGAGCCGCGGGCGCGCGCGCGGGTCGATCAATGGATCGATTGGCAGGGCGCGGACCTGAACCGCTCGTGGGTCGGCGCGTTCCTCGGCCTCGTGCGGAAATCGCCCGATCATCAGGATCCGGACGGCATCGCGCAGTCGATCGCGGGCTGGACGAAACACATGCGCGTGCTGAACGCGCAGCTCGAATCGACCGGTGCGTTCGTGGCCGGCGGCACTTTCACGCTCGCGGACATTCCGATCGGCCTGTCGGTGAACCGCTGGTTCGGCACGCCGTTCGAGCATCCGGATTTCCCGGCGGTGTCGCGCTATATCGAGCGTCTCGCGACGCGCGAAGGCTTCAAGACCTACGCCGGTAGCGCGAATCCGTGACGCATCACAGGTAGCGCGCGGCGCGGCGGCGTTGCAATCGTGGCCGCGTCGCCACCGGCATGCACGGGCCCCGGGCCCGCCGGCCTGTCGTCACGCGCCGGGCGCCGGCACCGCGTCGAGCACGCGCGCGAGAAACGCCTCGTGGTTCCACGCGGATTCCGGCCGCGATAGCCCGAGCCGCACGACCACCAGCTGACGGCTCGGCACCACGCTGACGAACTGGCCTTCATGGCCGACCGCATGAAACGCGTCGGCCGGCATCGCGGCCGCATGCGGATTGCGATCGTTGAACGGCTCCGGCACCTTGACCCACAGATGCGCGCCGAATTCCTGGCGCGCCGACTGCGGCGTCGCGCGCGTCAGGTAGCGCACCCAGCCTTCCGGCAGCAGCCGCTGCCCGTTCCACTCGCCGTCCTGCAGCAGAAGCTGCCCGAAGCGCGCCCAGTCGCGCGCGCTCGCATACATGTACGACGAGCTGCCGAGCGTGCCGGACGCATCGGGCTCGAACACCGCGCTGCGCATCCCGAGCGGCGCGAACAGCGCGCGGCGCGGAAACGCGAGGTAGTCAGCGTCGCTGCCGCCCATCGCTTCGCGTATCACGCGAGCGACGATCGCGCTCGTGCCGCTCGAGTAGTACCACTGCTTGCCGGGTGTCGAAGCGAGCGGTTTCGCCGACGCGAACCGCGCGGTATCGGGCTGCGTGAACAGCATCACGGCGACATCGGACAGCGGGTCGTCGTAGTCCTCGTTGAATTGCAGGCCACTCGTCATCCGCAGCAGCTCGTCGAGCGTGATGGCCGCGCGCGGGTCGCCGCTGGCGCGCCATTCGGGCAGCAGCGCCGACGCATCGGGCGACAGCTTGTGCTGCGCGACGAGCATGCCGACCAGCGCGGCCGTCACGGTCTTCGTCATCGACCAGCCGGGCAGCGGCGTGTCGGCCGTGAAGCCGGGTGCATAACGTTCGGCGATCACCTGGCCGCGCCACATCACGACGACCGCGCGCGTGCGCCGCGGCCGCACCGGATCGGGTTCGTCGAATGCGCGGTCGAGCGCGGTCTGCAGCCGGTGCGCGTCGATGCCGGCGGGCGGCGCGGCGGGTGCCGGCTGCGCGGGCGGCGGATCGGCGAGAAGCGGCAACGCGGCCGGCAGTGCGGCGGACGACGGTCCGAGCGCGAGCGTGCAGCCGAGCCCGGGCCGGAAGTCGGCTTCGCGCCCGGCGAAGCCGGCGAAGGTTGCCACAGCGCGATGATGGTCGGGATCGAGCGACGGACGCACCAGTTTCAGCAGCGGATGCACGCCGGCCATGATGTCGACGTCGATCACGGACGCGGCCGGGCGGCCCGACACGAACACGCCGGAACACAGCGCCTTGGCGGCGTAGCCGGTGGCGATCGGCGCGAGCCGCGACAGCATGTATCCGGCATAGCCGGCCGCGGCCAGCAACACGAGGGCGGCGCCCCGTCGGATCAACGTCTTGATGGGTGTCGTCATGCGCGAGCGTCCTCGGTTGTCTGCGGGCGGGCGATGAACCGGCAGTGTCGCAGGTTCGGGCGAGCGGTGGCAATCGCGGGTGCTTGCGACGCCAGGTGGCGTCGGTCGGGCGGAGGTTGCCCGCCGTGTGTGAATCGTATGTGTCGATCGCGCATGTGAACGGGCCGCATGGGGCCCGTCCACGTGGTGCGTCATTGCGCGTTGTTGTCGTTGTCCTGACGCAGTGTCCAGACCGTCGCGGTATTCGTGTTGTCGTCGACGGCCGCGAATTGCAGCTGGCCTTTGCTGCCTAGCCCGAACGCAAGGCCGAATGCCGAGCCCGGCGCGGTATCGACCTGCATCTGCGCGACAAAGCGCCCGTTCACCGTGAATTCGACGATCTCGCTCGGTTGCAGCGGGTCCGGATTGACTGCGTCGCCGTTCGCGGTCACGAGATGGCCGTTCGGCGCGAGCGCCAGCGCGAGCGGGCCGTGCAGGTGCTTCGTGTCGAAGTAGATCATCCGCCCGACGCCGCCGTTGCGATTCGTCGACGCGGCGTTCTGGATCGCGAACACCGCGTTGTCGCCGGTGGACGCGACATACAGGACGTCGATGTTCGGGTCGTACGCAAGGCCGGTCGGGCCGACGACGAGCGCGTTGGGATCGCTCCGGTTCACGTAGCCCGACGCGATGATGCGCGAGCCCGGCAGCATCGTGACGCCGTCGTTGCCGATCGCCAGTTCGATCCGTGCGACCGTGCCGTTCAGTACGTTCGACACGAACGCGGTCACGCGCTGGCCGCGATCGATCACGGTCATGTCCCACGGCCCGTCGAGCAGCGTGGCGCTGACCAGTTGCGTGACGAGATTGCCCGCCGGATTGATGACGAGCAGCGAGCCCGGCGCGACCACGGTCTTGCCGTCCGGCGTCGGCACGTTGCCGACCAGCACGAAGCCGCTGCGCAGCACCGTGAGCGCGGTCGTCAGGCCCACGTTGCTGCCGTGGAAGAACGTCGCCGGCGTATTGCCGGGCGACAGCTTCACGATCGTCGTGCCGGTGCCTTGCAGGTTCGACGCCGCATTGAAGTTCGACACGACGACGTCACCCGGTTTCAACGGGCTCCAGGTCGGCACGCCGCGCGGCACGAACGCGATGCCGTACGGATTGAGATCGCCGTTGGCGGGTACGGTCGATGCGGTGACCGACGAAGGCGGCAGGATGATGTCGTTGCCGCCGGCCCACGCGAACGTCGACGACAAGGCGGCCAGCCCGGCTGCGCACGCCGCACGGCGTAACGTGCGCGCGATCACGTGCGACGCGCGCGCGAACGCCGGCGGGTGCGCGGCGAAGAAGGGCGGGGCGGGGGAACGACAGGTGGGGAGAGGGTCCATGGCATGACTCCGGTTGATGAACGCGAGCAGTCATCCCGGCTGCCGGCCAGCGCAGCCGACGGGTGTCCGGCACGGGTTCGCGATCTTGCCGCGCGAACCCGCGCTCGAAATAAACGGATGGCGGCGGCTGCTTATTCCATCCGGTTACGCACGTTGCATGCGCGCCGGCATCGATTGTTCGCTGCAATGTCGACACGACCTGACAAGTTGAAATATCGGCTGCCGTCGGCCGATAATCGTCGGGCATCGAACGCTCATCCAATCCAACCGTAATCGGAAAACACCATGTCCTATGACAACAACAACCCGTTCGCCAGAATCCTGCGCGGCGAACTGCCGTGCGTGAAGGTCGCGGAAGACGACGCGACTCTCGCGATCATGGATCTGATGCCGCAGGCCGACGGTCACGTGCTCGTGATCCCGAAGGAGCCGGCCGCGCAGATCTTCGAGCTGTCCGGCGACGCGGCCGCGGCCGGTATCCGGATGACGCAGCGCATCGCGGCGGCGGTGCGCGCGGCGCTCGAGCCGGACGGCGTGTTCATCGGCCAGTTCAACGGCGCGGCGGCGGGCCAGACGGTCCCGCATGTGCACTTCCACGTGATCCCGCGCTGGGAAGGCGCCGAGTTGCGGATGCATGCGCGCGACATCGCCGACGCGGCAACGCTCGAATCGATCGCGCAGCGCATTCGCGCGCGTTTCGTATAACGAATCGACGGCAGGCGGCGCGGTGCGGCACGGCGGCTGAGACCGGCCGGCCGCCCCACCGCCATCGCCCGTTTCGGCGGTCACGTGAGGTAACACGTGTAACCGCGCGCGAAACTCGTTCCGGCAAGCCGCGCGCTAGACTCCGCGCATTACTTCATCGAGCGACAGGAAGAGCGGATCGCCTCTTCGTGCCGGCCGCCGCCTCCCGCGGCGGCGTGGTCTTCGCAAGGTGTCATTCGTCTTTCGCGCCGGGAATCGAGCCATGTCCAGACTTTTCATCACGCTTGCCCTGATCGGCGGCCTGTCCGGCTGCTACGTCGCGCCGCCGTACGGTTATGCGCCCGCGCCGGCCTACTACGGCTACGCGCCGGCGTATTACGCGCCGCCCGTCAGCGTCGGGATCGGCGGCAACTTCCGCATCCGCTGACCGCGCACCCGGCGCGGGCCTTGCCCGCACCGGTCCGCTGCCTTCACCGGACGATTCGCGCGGATTCGAGCGCCGCATGACGACGGCGCGCTGCGCATCGTGCGTGCGGTTCCTATACTTCACAGGAAAGCGCATCTCCAGTGAGGCAACCATGCCCGTCACACGCAAGGTCGCTGTGCTGTCGGGCGTATCCACGCTCGTCTATCTCGGGCTCGCCGTGCTCGGTTTCGGCGGGTTCGCCGCCTTTTTCTCGCATCCGCCGCTGATCGCCGTCGTCGTCGCGACGCTCGCGATGGCCGTCGTCGCGATGTTCACCGAAGGCAACCTGAGCGCCGGCGAGCGCGAGAGCCGCGATAACCGCTGGGTGCTCGCGGCATTCGCGGTGAGCGGCTTGCTGCTCGCGTATCTGCCCGCGCTGACCGACCGGCTCGATGTCTGGACCTTCGGCGGCGATACGGTGCGATGGTTTGGCGTCGCGCTGTACATCGCGGGCGGGGCGCTGCGCATCTGGCCCGTGTTCGTGCTCGGCAAGCGCTTCAGCGGGCTCGTCGCGATCCAGCCGGGCCATACGCTCGTGACCGACGGCATCTACCGCCGCATCCGCAATCCGAGCTATCTCGGCCTGCTCGTCAATTCGGCCGGCTGGGCGCTCGCGTTCCGCTCGAGCGTTGGCGTGCTGCTGGTCGCGCTGATGACGGTGCCGCTCGTCGCGCGCATCCGCTCAGAGGAAGCGCTGCTGCGTTCGCAATTCGGCGCCGAATACGACGCGTATTGCGCGCGGACCTGGCGGCTGCTGCCCGGCGTGTACTGACCCCTCATCCCATCCCGGACCGTCGTTTCGGCGCGCGCTCACGACACGTGTCCGATGTGTTGCCACGTGTGTCTCGAACGTGCGACGTTGCGCGTGGCCGACCTGCCGTTCCGCACGGCTCGACCCTTGCCGAAGCTAACGCCGGCAAGGGTTTCGGGCGATTTCGAGGAGCGCGTTCGAGGTCCGTTATTCGCAAACAACTTGTTACCAGAATGTCCACGGCAAGGGTGTGGGACCGGTGCTATTCTTCGCCGCAAGCTCATTGAAATGAATTGGTCCGGGGGGCGGCACAATGCCTGATCCGACGTCGATCGATTCAGATCGTCGTACCGAGCGGACCTTCGATAACCAGATTGCGAACAAGGAAGAATACGGGAATGTGGAAGAAAATCGCCCCCGCTCTCGTCGTCGCCGCGCTGACCGGCACGACTGCACTGCCGGCATTGGCCGGTGACTTGAACAACGCGCTTGGCGGCGCGCTCGGCGGGGTCGCCGGCGCAGCGGTCGGCGGCGCGGTCGGCGGCAGCACCGGCTCGGTAATCGGCGGCGCCATCGGCGGCGGCGCGGGTGGTGCGGTGACGTCGAACCGTCGCGAGCGCACCGGCGCGATCATCGGCGGCGCACTCGGCGGCGGTGCAGGTACCGCGGCAGGCAACGCGATGGGCGGCCGCACGGGCGGCCTGCTGGGCGCGGCGGTCGGCGGCGGCGCGGGCGCGGCGCTTGGCGGCAACATGTCGCGCAGCTCGTACGAGCGCGATTACGGCGATCGCGGTTATCGCGGCGATCGCGGCTATCGTCGCCACAAGCATCATCACCACCGCGACTGGGACTGATCGCCGCTGGCGCGGCACGGTGCGCGACCTGCGCGCCGTCGCGCCGACGGCGTCGGCACCCGACGCGAGAATCGGCCCGGCGGCCTGCCGGGCCGCCATCGCCGGCCAGACCGGCAACCTTTCCGGCTTCATCAGCCGCTGCCATACGCCCGATCGACGGGCCGGCCATTTCCCTCCTTGCCGTATTTCCCCGCTTCCCGACCCTACCGCCTGCCGCGTCTGAATGCGTCCGGGCAGAATCGGCGAACGCCATCCGCTTTCCGTTCGCGTTCGTCGCGTCAAGCCGTTCCGGCCTGACGAAGGTTCGCGACGGGAGCGATGCCGCCCGTACCCGAGCGCGCATCGACCGTCTGCAATCCGCGTAACCGGATGTATCGCGACCTGCGTTGCGCAATGGGCGTTGCTGCGGCCGGACGCGCCGCATTCATCGTCCCGGCGAAGGTTCGCATTGCCGCGGCCGTCAGGATTTCCCCGATACGCAGACTGCCGCGCCACGCGGATTCACCACGCATCGCAGGTGCCGGCGAGTAGTGGGAAATCGAATGGATAGCATCGCAACATTTAATTGGTCGATTGCGAACGACTTCGCTATCGTCAGCGATGCCCGCGTACGGAATCGAACCGTGCCGTCCACCGCGCCGTGCCTCGCTGCATGACCGCGGCGCCGCGGCCCGGCCGCCGGACCCACCGGCATGGGTCGCCGTGTCCGATCGACCGGACGGATCCGTCGCGAAGCCTGGCCGACCGAACGAAGGCGCATGCGCCTTCAAACCACCCCGGCAACGATGTCCCGCCGCCGCCTACGTGCCCCATGCGCATGCGTGCCGCCCGATGCCGTTTGCGCCCGGGGCCGGACCAACCCATTGCCTGGATGCATATGTCTAAGACAACGTATTACGCGCCGCACGGCGGCCACCCGCCGCAGACCGATCTGCTGACCGATCGAGCAATGTTCACCGAGGCGTACGCGGTGATCCCGAAGGGTGTGATGCGCGACATCGTCACGAGCTGGCTGCCGTTCTGGACGAACACGCGCCTGTGGGTGATCGCCCGCCCGCTGTCGGGTTTCGCCGAAACCTTCTCGCAGTACATCGTCGAAGTGAACCCGGGCGGCGGCAGCGACAAGCCCGAGCAGGACAAGAACGCCGAAGCCGTGCTGTTCGTCGTCGAAGGCGAAGCCGAGCTGACGCTGCAGGGCACGAAGCACGTGCTGAAGCCGGGCGGCTACGCATTCATTCCGCCGGGTGCGGACTGGACGCTGCACAACGTCAGCGATGCCGCGGTGCGCTTCCACTGGGTCCGCAAGCATTACCAGGCCGTCGACGGCATTCCGCTCCCCGAAGCCTTCGTGACCAACGAGCAGGATGTCGAACCAATCCCGATGCCGGGCACCAACGGCGCGTGGGTGACGACGCGCTTCGTCGACATGAGCGACATGCGCCACGACATGCACGTGAACATCGTGACGTTCGAGCCGGGCGGCGTGATTCCGTTTGCTGAAACGCACGTGATGGAACACGGCCTGTACGTGCTCGAAGGCAAGGCCGTCTATCGCCTGAACCAGGACTGGGTCGAGGTGGAAGCGGGCGACTTCATGTGGCTGCGCGCGTTCTGCCCGCAGGCATGTTATTCGGGTGGCCCCGGCCGCTTCCGCTACCTGCTGTACAAGGATGTGAACCGTCACATGAACCTGACGCTGAACCCCGCGCGCTAAGCGCCGCGGCAGCTGCAGGACGACTTCGTCGACGGGCCGCGCCGACAGCAGCGCGCGCGCCGTTGCGGCCGACCGGCTCGGCACGTCGTCGGTGCCGTCGTGCGCGTGCGACGCCCGTTGCGACACGTCACGGCTTCCCGTTGATCGCGGTCAGATATCGCGCGAGGTCGTCGATCGCCTCGGGTGGCAGCGGCGCGCCATAGACCGCGCGCATCTTGACGACCTCCGCCTTCCACTCCTGGAACGACAGCGGCGGTTGCCGGGTCACCATGTCGACCGAATGGCAGATCAGGCAATGCAGGTTCGCGAGATCGGCGCCGGGGCCGGGCGGAAACTTCTGCGTATCGCCGGGCAACGCGACCTCGACCGTTCCGGTCGGCGCGGCGCGCGCCGTCTTGCCCGTTTCCGCCAGCGCGGTGCTTCCCGCGCAGGTCACCGCTGCGAGCAGGAGCGCGGCACACGTCTTCATCATGATCGGCTCCTCACGCGACGAATACATTCGTTGTTTCGACCACGTTGCGCATGTAGCCGGCCGGGTTCCAGTTCGGCGTGTCCGGCTGCTCGACGCCGCCGTCGTTGATCGCCTTGACCCGCAACACGGCCTGTCCGGCGCGGTGCGGCGTGAACTGCGCTTCCCAGCGGCGCAGGCTGTACTTGCCGTAGTCCTTCCCGAGGCGCGCCGTCGCCCAGGACGAGCCGCCATCATGGGAGAACAGCACCTTGCGCACACCCGTGTCGCCGCCGAACGCGATGCCCCGGACCGTCTGCGGCCGGTCCAGCGCGATCACGGCGCCGTCGTCGAGGTTGGTGATGAACGATCGCGGCACCATCCGGCTGATCGGCACGGTCTTGACGCCGGCCTGCCCGGGCTGAATGCTCGCGTGCGGCGTGTCGGGAATCTGATAGGCCTTCGCCATCCAGAAATTGTCGTCGCGTCGGTCGATGACCTCGATGTCGTTCAGCATCTTCACCCAGTACGTCGAATACCAGCCCGGCACGACGAGGCGCAGCGGGAAGCCGTTGAGCAGCGGTAGCGGCTGCCCGTTCATCCCGAACGCGACGATCACTTCGCCGTCCCGCGCGTGGTCGACGTCGAGCGCCTTGATGAAGGCCGGCGTGGCGGGCAGCACGCCCTTGTCCAGGCCGTCGAAGCGGACCTGCACCGCGCCCGCCTTCACGCCCGCCCGATCGAGGATGTCCTTGAGCCGCACGCCGGTCCAGCGCGCGTTGCCCATTGCACCGTTGCCCCATTCGCCGCCGGCGACGCGCGGCTTGAAGAAGCCGCGCGAATTGCCGGCGCACTGATTGACGGCGGCGACTTCGACGCGCGGAAAGCCGCTCATGAGGTCGCGCAGGCTCAGTTCGAGCGGGCGGTCGACGAGCCCGTGCACGGCGAGCCGGAACGCGCCGGCGTCGATCCGCGCCGGGATGTCGGCGAGGTGCCATCGCACGAAGAACCGGTCGTTCGGCGTGAACACGCCGTCATCGAACACGGAGAAAGGCGTTTCGAGCAGCGGGGGGCGGACGCGCACCAGCAGCATTTCGCCCTTTTGCGGAAAGTCGTGGGTCAGCTCGCGCAGCCCGTTCTCGAACGGCAGCGTGACCGCGTCGGCCGCGCATGCGCGGCGATACCAGCTTGCGCCGACGGCCAGCAGGCCGCCAGCGGCGGCGGCCTGCATCAGGCGACGGCGCTGTGGATCATGTGGGTCTGCCATGACGACTCCCTCGTTTGCCGATCTGTCTGCCGAACCCGCGATCGCGCGCGGCTGCCAAAACGCCGGATCATGCGCGGCCGATGAACCGAGATTTCATAATAGGCGCAATCCGGCGCGATATCGGGCCGGATGGGGTTCACGCGTGGAAGCGGTGCAGCAACGGCCGCCGGGCCTCGGTCGCGCCGCGCATTCCCGCTCGGGTTCCCCCGCGCTTCGCTCGTCGCTTCCCGTCAGTGGCGACGCCATGAACGACTCCCCCGCCTCCCTTCATCCCCGCGGCCGCAAGATCGGGTCGGGCACCCGTCACGTGATCGCCTACGGCATGCCGCCGCTCGGCTGGCGCGACCTGTATCACAGCGCGCGACGTTGATCAGGTACGCGCCCGACGCGAGACGCGCGAACGGGCCCGGCGCACTTTCCTAAATAAAATTCAGCCTGCCAAACTTTGGCTAAAGAATGTTCCGGTTTCGCGTCATCCCTTCGACAATGCGCGCCTTCTGCGATCGGCAGGCGCCTGTCGCGCACCGGCCGTCGCGGCATCGAAGAAGGAGCCCGACATGACCGAACACACCGCTTCCCCTCAGCCGCAACCCGCGCCGCCGCGCCGCCGACGCGTATGGCGCACGCTCGCGGGCGCGCTGCTCGGCCTGACGCTCGCGTGCGCGGGCATCGGCGCATGGACGATCCAGCGCATCTGGACGCAGTTGCCGTCCGTCGAGCACCTGGCCGTCTATCGTCCCGCGCTGCCGCTGCGGATCTTCTCGCGCGATGGCGACTTGCTGGCCGAATACGGCGTCGAGCGGCGCGAGTTCGTGCCGCTCGAACGTATCCCGCCGCTGATGCGGCAGGCGCTGCTCGCGGCAGAGGACGCGAAGTTCTACCAACACGGCGCGGTCGATTTCGGCGGCCTCGCGCGCGCGACGTTCGCGAACCTCGTGACGGGGCAGCCCGGGCAGGGCGGCAGCACGATCACGATGCAGGTCGCGCGCAACTTCTACCTGACGCGCGACAAGGTGCTGAGCCGCAAGCTCGCCGAGATCCTGATGGCGGCCAAGCTCGAACGCGAATACAGCAAGGACAAACTGCTCGAGCTGTACATGAACGAGATCTACCTGGGCGAGCGCGCGTACGGTTTCGCGGCGGCCGCGAACGTGTATTTCGGCAAGCCGCTCGACGCGCTGAGCGCAGGCGAGGCGGCCGTGCTCGCGGGGCTGCCGAAGGCGCCGTCCGCGTTCAACCCGGTCGTCAATCCGGCGCGCGCGACCGCGCGGCGCAACTATGTGCTCGGCCGGATGCATGCGCTCGGCCAGCTCGACGACGCGACGTATCGCGCGGCCGTCGACGCGCCGATCGCGCTGGCGACCACGCCGCCGCCCGGGATCGTCGCCGCGCCGTACGTTGCCGAGCGCGCGCGCCGCATGATGGTCGAGCGCTTTCACGACGATGCCTATACGCTCGGCCTCGACGTGACGACGACGGTGTCGATGCGCGACCAGCGCGCGGCCGAAGCCGCACTCGACCGCACGCTGAGTCGGCAGCCACGCGCGAAGCGCGATGCGCGCAACGGGCTCGAAGGCGCGCTCGTATCGCTCGATGCGGCCACCGGCGACATGCTCGCGCTCGTCGGCGGCGCGGATTTCAATCGCAACGTGTTCGATCATGCGCTGCAGGCGTATCGCCAGCCGGGTTCGAGCTTCAAGCCGTTCGTCTATTCGGCGGCACTGGAGAAGGGCTACTTCCCGGGCGTGCTCGTCGACGATACGCAGCGCACGCTCACGCATGCCGAAACCGGCGCACGGCCGTGGCGTCCGCGCAATTTCGGCAACCGCTACGAGGGCTTCATTCCGGTTCGGCGCGGGCTCGTGCGCTCGAAGAACCTGGTCGCGGTCAGCCTGATGCAGGCCACCGATGCGCGTTACGTACAGCAGCACGCGGTGCACTTCGGCTTCGACGCGCAGCGCAATCCGGCGTCGCTGCCGCTCGCGCTCGGCGCGGGCGCCGTGACGCCGCTTGAACTCGCGAGCGCGTACGGCGTGTTCGCGAACGGCGGGACGCGGATGGAGCCGCGCCTGATCCTGTCGGTGAAGCAGCGTCACGGCGGCGCGATGTACGAGGCGACCGCGCCGGCAGGCGAGCGTGTCGTGTCGGCGCGCAACGCGTTCGTGATGGACAGCATGCTGCGCGACGTCGTGCGGGCCGGCACCGCGCGCGGCGCGCTCGCGCTGCGCCGCGACGACGCGGCCGGCAAGACGGGCACGTCGAACGGGTCGAAGGACGTATGGTTCGCCGGCTACTCGTCGGGCATCGTCGCGGTCGCGTGGCTCGGTTACGACACGCCGCGCCCGATAGGGCGCGCGACCGGCGCGACGCTGGCGCTGCCGGTCTGGCTCGACTACATGAAGACGGCCGTCGACGGACGCACGCCGGTCGATGCTTCGCCGCCGCAGGACGTCGCGCTCGTCGACGGCGACTTCGTCTACGCCGAATACACGCGCGGCACGTGCACGGCCGACGTGCCGCCGTACATCCGCAGCCGTTTTGCATGCGGCGGCGCGGCGGTGCAGGACGCGTCGGACGCAGCGGGCGACAACGGCAGGCCCGACGAGCCGATGCCCGCCGCGGTCGATGCGGCCGAGCGCGAACGCGTGCTCGACCTGTTCCGGACCGACGACTGACACGCACCATGCATACGCTCTATCTGATTGCGATCGTCGCGGAAGCGATGTCGGGGGCGCTGATGGGCATGCGGCGCGGGATGGACCGCTTCGGGCTCGCGCTCGTCGGCGCGGTGACGGCGCTCGGCGGCGGCACCGTGCGCGACGTGCTGCTCGGCCACTATCCGCTCGGCTGGATCGCGCATCCCGAATACCTCGTGATCACGCTCGTTGCGGCGACCGTCGCGTCATGGGTCGCCCGGCATGTCGCGAAAATGAAGACGCTGTTCGTCACCGTCGACGCGATCGGCCTCGCGGCGTTCACGATCATCGGCTGCGACATCGGCGCGTCGACCGGCACGGCGCCGATCATCGTCGTGCTGGCCGGTGCGATCACGGGCGTGTGCGGCGGGATGCTGCGCGACCTGCTGTGCAACGAGATGCCGCTGATCCTGCGCGAGGAGCTGTACGCGAGCGTCGCGTTCGTCACGGGCACGCTGTATGTCGGGATGCAGCATCTCGGCATCGATGCGGGCTTCGCGACGGTGGTCGCGCTGGCGGCCGGATTCTCGATGCGAATGCTTGCGGTGCGGCTCGGGTGGAAGATGCGGACCTTCGGCGCGGCGGATGTCGAGCATTGAGCGTGGCTCGTGCGCAGAAATTCAGTCTCGATCTCCTCGAAGGCGATGCCTGAATGATGTCGGGTGAAAGTCGCTGTTGAAGGCAGCGCAGGACGTCGAGCGACACGACGGCCGTGCAGTAAGCGCCCGCGCTACGCAGGCACCATCACCGGCGGCGTACCGTCGCCGGTTTCCACCATCTTCACCGCGAATCCGTAGCACTGCGCGATATGCGCGGGCGTCATCACGTCGCGTGGTGTGCCGTGCGCGACGATCGTGCCGTCGGCGAGCATCGCGATCGTATCCGCGTGTCGCGCGGCGAGGTTCGGGTCGTGCACGATCGCGAGCACGCCGAGCCGCCATTCGCGTGCGACCGCACGCACGGTATCGAGCAAGCGGTGCTGATGCGCGAGATCGAGCGCGGCGGTCGGCTCGTCGAGCAGCAGGTAACGCGGGCCGCTTTTCGTCGCATCGTCGTCGGGCCACAGTTGCGCGAGCACACGCGCGAACTGCACGCGTGCGAGTTCACCACCCGACAGCGTCGTGACATCGCGGCCGACGAGTGCGTCGGCACCCGCGCGTTCGAGCGCGCGCCACGCGATGTCGCGATCGCGGTGCGCGATCACGTGCCGCGCACCGCTGCGCCGCGCATGCGGATAACGGCCGAGCAGCACGATTTCGTCGACACTGAACGGGAAGGCCGGTTGCGCGGCCTGCGGCAGCACCGCGCGCAGGCATGCGAGCCTTGGCGCGTCGATACGCGCGAGCGGTTCGCTGTTCAGCGTGATGTCGCCCGTCACGCGCACGCCGTTCGGTGCGACGCTGCCGGTCAGTTCGCCGGCGAAGGTCTTCAGCAGCGTGCTCTTGCCTGCGCCGTTGCGACCGAGCAGCGCGGTCACGCGGCCGGGCTCGATCGACAGCGACAGGTCGCGAAGGATGGCGGTGTGTCGGCGGGCGACGTCGAGGTGGTGGGCGGTCAGCATGGTCGTCGTGACGGAAGGGTTACCCGCCGAGCGCGCCGCGGCTCTTCCACAGCAGCGCGAGGAAGAACGGCGCGCCGAGCAGCGCGGTCAGCACGCCGAGCGGGATTTCGGCGGGCGCGGCGACCGTGCGCGCGGCGAGATCGGCGGCGAGCGTCAGCAGCGCGCCGAGCAGCGCGGCGCCGGGCAGCACGACGCGCTGGTCGGGGCCGCACGCGAGTCGCACGCAATGCGGCGCGACGAGCCCGATGAAGCCGATGATGCCCGCGCACGACACGAGCGCGCCGACCGCGAGCGCGACCGCGACGAGCACGCGCCGCTTCAGTCGCTGCACCGGCACGCCGAGATGCAGTGCCTCGGTTTCGCCGAGTTGCAATGCGTTCAGCGCATTGCGTTCGCGCGCGAGCAGCACGCAGCCGATCGCGACGCACGGCGCGACGGCCGCCAGCGCGGACCATTGCGCGCCGCCGAGGCTGCCGAGGCTCCAGAAGGTCAGCGAGCGCAGTTGCGCGTCGTCGGCGATGAACGTGAGCAGCCCGATCGCCGCGCCGATCAGCGCATTGATCGCGATGCCGGCGAGCAGCAGCAGCGGCAGCGCGAGCCGGCCGCGCGATGCGGCGAGCCGGTAGACGAGCGCGGCGACCGCGAGCGCGCCCGCGAAGGCCGCGACGGGCAATGCGGCCGCGCTCACGTGCGCGGCAAATAGGGCGGGGCCGAGCACGATCATCGTCGTCGCGCCGAGTGCGGCACCGCTCGACACGCCGACGAGCCCCGGATCGGCGAGCGGATTGCGGAACAGCGCCTGCATCGCGGCGCCGGTCGCGCCGAAGCCGCCGCCGACCAGCAGCGCGAGCGCGACGCGCGGCGCGCGGATGTCGAACAGCACCGCGCGTGCCTGCCGCGCGGCCGCATCGCCGGTCAGCGCGGCCCATGCCTCCGCGAGCGGAATGCGGTACGCGCCGACGCACAGCGCGACGACGGAAATTGCGCACACGAGGCACGCGAGCGCGGCCAGCGCGAACGGCGCGAAGCGGCGCGACGTGCCGACGCGCGCGGCGCCGGAGCGCGAGGCGGGCGACCGCGCGTGGAAAGGCGAAGCGTGAGCGGGCATCGGGGTGGTCCGGAATCAGGCGAGCGCATCCGACAGGCGTCGGTGCAGGGTCGTGACGGCGAGCGGCAGGCGCGGGCCGAAGCCGAGCAGGAACAGCGCATCGAGCGATACCACGCGTTGCGCGCGGCCGGCCGGCGTCGCACCGAAGCCGGGCGTGGCGAGCAGCGCGGCGCGGCCGCCGACGGCCGCGAGCCCTTCGTCGGAGATCAGCACGACGTCGGGCGCGGCGGCCGCGAGCGCCTCGGTCGTCAGCGGCTTGTAGTGATCGAAGCCCTGCATCGCGTTGCGCGCGCCCGCATAGCGGATCATCGCGTCGGCGGCCGTGCGCTGGCCGGCGACGAGCGCCTGGTTGCCGGTATGGTTCAGCACGAACAGCACGCGCGGCGGCTGCGCGCCGCCGGGCGCGTGCGCGGTGATCGCGTCGCGCGCGGCCTGCCAGTCGCGATCGAAGCGCTGCAGCAGCGCGGCGCCCGCATCGCGCACGTCGAGCGCCTGCGCGACGCCGGTGATCTTCGCGCGCACCGACTCGACGTCGTGGCGTTCGTCGAACGTCGTCACCGCGACGCCGGCGCTTTTCACCTGCGCGATCGCAGCGGGCGGGCCGGCTTCCGCCGACGCGAGCACGAGATCGGGCCGTAGCGACAGCAGCCCCTCGGCCGACAGCGCGCGCTGGTAGCCGACTTTCGGCAGGCGCTTCGCGGCGTCGGGGTACGTGCAGGTCGTATCGGCGCCGACGAGCCGGTAGCGAGGCGTTTCGGCGCCGCCGAGCGCGAACGCGGTTTCCGCGAGCGCGCCGCCGATCACGACCACGCGTTTCGGCGCGGCCTGCGCAGCCTGTGCAAGCACGCTACCCGGCAGCGCGCCGGCGAGCGCGCCGGCCGCCGCGCTCGCCAGCACCGCACGGCGCCGCGGATCGAACGATCGCGCGCTCACCGCGCGTCCCCGCGTGCGGCCGGCGGCAGCGTCGCGACGAGCGCGCGCCAGTCGTCGCGTTCGACCTTGCCGGGCTTGCGCTCGCCGAACAGCAGCGCGACGTGGTCGCCCTGCCGGTCGAACAGTTCGAGCGACGTGACGATGCCGTCGCTCGTCGGTTTCTTCACGACCCAAGCTGCGGCGATCAGGTCCTCGCGCACGTGCAGGTTGAAACCCGGGTCGAGTACGGTGATCCACGCGCCGACCTCACGCACGTTCGCGACGGGGCCCGTATGGATCTGGATCATCCCCGCATTGCCGACGAACACCATGATCGACTGGCCGCTTTGCGCGGCCCGTTCGAGCACGTGACGCAGCGCACGCGCGGTTTCGACCGGATACGCGTATTGCGGATCGGCGAGGCGCAGTGCCTGCATGCGGCTCACGGCGAAGCGCTGCGTGATGCCGAAGAACTGGTGCGTATCGGTCATCGTGTCCCACGCGGCGCGGAATCCCGCGACGTCGATCTCGGTGTCGGCGCGCTCGGGCGTCTTCGGCGCGGCGGTCGCGACGTCGAGGCCCGGCTCCTGCGAAGGCGCACGCCAGCGTTCGACGAAGGCGTCGTACGCGGCGTGGTCGCTGTGCGCACGCAGGTAGACCTTGTGGATCGCGCGGCCCTGCGCGTCGAAGAACTGCAGGCTCTTCAGCGGGCCGTGCGCGGTCTCGTCGCGCACCGCGAACGCCGACACCCAGTGGCGATAGAAGATCCGCAGGTCGATGTCGCCGAGCGCGAGGCCGACGGGACCGTCATGGCTCATCTGCGCATATTCGCCGTCCTTTTCGTGGACGGCCGTGTCGTTGCGCGTGAGCGCCATCACGCGGCCGAGGCGCGGCATTTCCTCGAACATCGCCGGAAAGCGCGCGTCGAGCCGCACGACGTGCTCGCCGACGAACGCGGCGAGCGCCTCGCCTTCGCTGACGCCGAGCGCCTGCGCGACGTCGCGGTTGCGAAGCTGGCGTTCGGTCTTGAGCTTGATGAACGCGTCGCGCAATGCGGCGGCCGTGCGGGCCGGACCGGCCGGTTGGCCGGGAAGGGCGGATTGCATCATGACGGACTCCTTCAAGTAACGGTTGGGGTGGCAGCGCGGGTGTCGCGCATCAGAAATCCACTTTCATGCTGACGGCGACCGTGCGTCCGGGCGACGTATACGCATCGAGCACTTGCGAATCGGCCGCGATGCCGCGCACGTCGGACCAGTTCCAGTACCTGCGGTCGAACAGGTTGCGGATGCCGATCGTCGCGCTCACGTGCTTGCTGAAGCGGTAGCCGCCGCGCAGGTCGACGACGAACGACGACGGCGGCGTGAAGCACGCCTTGTTCGAACAGTCGGACTTGTCGATGTCCTTGCCGCGTTTCGCGGCCTGGAACAGCAGGTCGGTCTGCACGAACCAGCGCTCGCCCGGCTCGTATCGCACGCCGAACACGGCCGAGAACGGGTTGACCGTGTCGAGCGGCTGGCTGGCCGCGCCGTCGTTCTGCGTCGAGCCCTTCGTGAACGCCATCGCCGTCTTCAGCGTGATGCCGTTCGGCATCGCCCATTCGGCGCGGCCCTCGAGGCCGTGGATGCGCGCGTCGGCGAAGTTCACGTACTGGAATACGAACGGGTCGGCCGGCCGGCCGCTGCCGGCGATCGTCGTGCGCGAGATGAAGTTGCGGTAGCGGCCCGTGAACGCGGCCGCGCTGTAGCGCACGACGCCGTAGCCCGTGCCTGCCTTGCCGCGCAGGCCCGCTTCGAACGTGTCGCTCGTCTCGGGCTTAAGGTTCGGATTGCCGATCGACGTATAGCCGTACACCGGGTTCGAAAAGCTGCTGTTGACCTGGTCGGGCGTCGGCGCACGGAAGCTGTGCGCGTACTGCACGTACGGAATGACAGCAGGTGTGATCTCGTAGAGCACGGCGACACGCGGCGACAGTTCGTTCGCGCTCGTCGACACGGCCTTGCCGGTGAACAGCGGATCGTTCCCGGTCGGGCTCAGCCGGTACGTGTCGAAGCGCAGGCCCGGCGTGACGAGCAGGCGGCCGTAGCCGATCCGGTCCTGCACGAACGCGCCGAACAGCGTGTAGTCGGTGTCGGGGAACGCCTTGTTCGGGAACGCTTCGCCGACGCCCGGCACCGTGCCGTCGCGCATGTTCGTCACGCGCGACAGGCTGCCGTCGACGCCGTAGAGCAGCTTGTGCGCGAGCGGGCCCGTCGCGAAACCGCTTTCGGCAAACGCGGAGCCGCCGAACGTGCGTTCCTTGTACTGGTTGTCGCGCGAGCGCGACTTCAGCGGCGCGCCGCGCGTCTCGAACGCGTATTGATCCTGCTTCGCGTCCTGGTAGTAGAACTGCACGTGCGCGGTCTGGAACCAGCGGAACGTGTCGTCGCGGAAGTCGTAGTCGACGCTGAAGCGGTTGCGCTCGAGCCGGTCGTTCGTCGTGAGGCCGAGCGTATTCGGCGGATTGATCGCGGACAGCACGTCGGTGCTCACGCGCCGCTGCACGGTTTCCGCGGTGAACTTGATCGTGTCGCGCGCGGTGGGCGTCAGCACGAGCTTGCCGAGCAGCGATTCGGAATAGACGTCCTGCGGGTTCGACGTCGTACGCAGCGTGCTCGCCGAGTTGTTGCCGCCGCGCGTGTCGACCTCGTGGCCGCGCCGGCCGTCGGCGATGATCATCCCCTGCACGCGGTCGTTGCCGCCCGCGGCCGACACGGTCGCGCCGATGCTGCGGTCGGCCGAGTCGTAGCTCGGCCGGAACGAGAAGTAATAGGGCTTGTGGTAGATCGACAGCAGGTCGCGCGGATCCTTCGTGATGAAGTTCACGGCGCCGGTCAGGCCGTCGCTGCCGTAGAGCGCCGAGGCCGGCCCGCGCAGGATCTCGATGCGCTTGAGCGTGTCGAGATCGGCGTAGTCGCCGCGCCCCGCTTCGAGCGGCCCGAACGAAAACGCGTTCGGCAGACGGATGCCGTCTTCCATCAGCAGCACGCGATTGCCTTCGAGGCCGCGGATGTTGATGCTCGAATCGCCGTCGCGGCCGCCGCCGAGCGCGGCGCTGCCGGGGCGGTAAGCGGTGCGGCGCACCGTGATGCCCGGCTCGTAGCGCAGCGCGTCCTTGATGTTCGTGGCCTGCTGTTCCTCGAGATCCTCGTCGGTGATCACCGACACCGACGCCGCCGTGCGGCTCGCGGCGGTGGCGGTGCGGGTGGCCGTGACGGTGACGGGGTCGAGCAGCGCCGCATCGCCGCGCGCGGACGCGGCGACGAGGACAGCAGGAGGCGGGTTGGCGCCTTGCGGCGACGAATCGGCGTGAGCCGGGGCGGCGGACAGGCCGAACGCGCCGAACAGCGCGGCGCAGATCGGCCGCCGCGCCAGCGGATAGCAATGCACAGGTGGTCTCCCATTGACGAAAACAAGCCCGAAGGCTGGCTGGGTGACGCGTTCACCTGGCTGGCCCGTCCGCGCGCGGGATGCGGCGAACGGCGAATTGAAAGGAAACTGATGATTTCACCAGTGTAAATGAGAATCATTATCAATACAAGGACGACAAGCGGCCCATGCGGGTGAGCGCTTACCTGCGCGGCTCGAGTGAGCCGCGGCGGGATATTCCGGAGAAACGCGCAGGCGCGCCAGCGCTAGGCCAGCGCTTCGATGCGGATCAGCAGGTTGCGCGCATGCGCGATGAACGCATCGTGCGTTGCGCGATCGCTGTGGCTTTCGAGGCCCGCCTGTTCGGCGAACGCGATCTGTTCGGTGTAGAGATCGACGAGCGCACGGCGTTCGTCAAGGGGAAGCGCGCGGATCATCGACACGAGCAGCAGTTCCTGCGCGCGAAGCATGCCGGACAGCAATTGGACGTTCATGCCGACCTCCTCGGACGATGCGGCGGCGGGCCGCTCTTTCCATACTAGGCGGTCGGCGTACGCAGCGCAGGCGCGGGGCTTGCGAGGATGCGGTGGGAATGCGATTCGATGATGATGCTTCGGCCCGATGCAGCGATGCACCGCGCGAGCCGAAACGCGCCACGCGCCGTGCGCATTCGCGGACCGCGAGCCGAAGCGTGCAGGGATGCGAACGGAATCAGCCGGCAGCCGTCGCGGCTTGCGCATCGCGCACGACCTGCGCGACGCGTTCGACGAATTCGGCATCGACGCTCGACAGCGCTTCGCGCTTGCCGTCGGGCATCTCGACCATCAGGCGATACGTGACGTCCTGCGTGGTCCAGGCGAGATAACCGACGACGGCGAGCATCACGCCGACGACGAGTGCGGCGCTCGATGCGCCGATGCCGCCTGCGATGGCGGCGGCCACGCCGATCAGCGAGATCAGCGCCGGAACGACGCGGTTTTTCGGAATCTTGACGACGTCGACATGGCGGATATCACGCAGTGCGAATACCTGCCCGGCGGCCGACAGGCCGTTGCGCGTGATCATGACGCCGCGTTCGTTGAATGCGTTTTCCATCGTGTGTTGCGTGGACGAAAACGCGCAGCGTAGCAGGTTTCGTTGCCGCGTCAAACGAGACCGACTGCCGCACGATGCGTGCGGGGCGGCCGAAACACGGGAAGCGGGTGGAACAGGGAGCCGTTCAGAATTGCAGCCGGCCGTCGCCGTAAAGCCGGCCCGGCACGTGCGACGCGACGACCTCGGCGATCTCTTCGTCGGTCGATTCGGCCGGCACGATCTGGCGCCGCGCGGGCGCGTCGAGATGCATCGTCCATTCGACGAGCCGGTACGGGCGGCCCCACGGGCGCTGCATTTCTACCGATACGCGGCAACTCTGGACCGGCAGCGAGTGTTGGCACGTCAGAATCGCGTGCAGATGGCTGAAAACGGTATCTTCGATCATCATGGCCTCCGATCCTGTCTTGTTGGCAATCGATGGCGGCGCCGTCGGCATTTAAAAAAAAAAGCCGCCGATGCTCAGGCGGCCAACAGGGGGGGTGAGAGCATCCTCTCAGCCCAGAATTAAGCGAAACTTAAAAGCAGATAAAAAAGCGCCCCGCATGGAGCGGGGCGCTTCTTGCCGTCGTGATCCGCGAGTTAAGCGGATGCTTTAGAACTTGTGACGGATGCCGACGCGAGCGGCGAGCTGGTTCGACGAGCCGTTGCCCGACGTGTTGAAGTAGCTCGTGCTCGAACCGATCTGCGCCTGCACGTTGTTGCCCGACGCCTTCTGGTAGACGACGAGGCCGTACACGTCCGTACGCTTGCTGAGCGCGTAGTCGAGCGCCAGGTTGCCCTGGTTCCAGTGCGCCGAGCTGCCGCTCTGCGTCGCGTTCGTATACGTGTAGCCGGCGGCTGCCGACAGGGCCGGCGTGATCGCGTACTTCAGGCCTGCTTCGTATGCGTTGTAGAACGTGCCCGATGCGCCGCTCGCGAGCGGGGTGAACTGCGTGCGCGTCCACAGCAGCCATGCGGTCGCCGGGCCGAAGATGTAGCGGCCGCCGACGCCATACGTGCGCAGGTCGCGGATGTTGCCCGTGCTGATGTTCGCGATCGTCGTCGAGAACGCCGGCGTCGACTGGCTCGGGAAGCGGATGTCCGTGTACGCGGCGCCGAGGGCGAACGGGCCGTTCGCGTAGTTCAGGCCGAAGCTGTATGCGCGCGACGAGCCTGCCGTCGTCGTCGTGCCCGACGTCGTGGCCGGTGCGCCGGCGAAGTCGGTCGAGTTCGAGAAGCCGTACAACGCGCCGAACGTGAAGCCCGCGTAGTTCGCGCTCTGGAACTTCACCGAGTTGTTGATGCGGCTGGACGTGAGCTGGTCGACGTCGTTCACGTGGTACGCGTAGTTGCCCGCGACCGTGTTGCCGCCCGTCGAGTAGTTCGAGCCGAGGACGTCGGTCGAGAACGAGTACTGACGGCCGAACGTGACCGTGCCGTATTGCGACTGGCTCAGGCCGACGTAAGCCTGGCGACCGAAGATCGCGCCGCCCTGGCCGATCGTGCCGTTGCCGCTGTTGAAGCCGTTTTCGAGCACGAAGATCGCCTTCAGGCCGCCACCGAGGTCTTCGGTGCCGCGCAGGCCCCAACGGCTGCCCTGGGCAACGCCGTCGTCGTACTTGAACAGCTTGCCCGAGCCGCCGTTGGCGGTCTTGCTGTGGTTCACGTAGCTGATACCGGCATCGATGACGCCGTACAGGGTCACGCTGCTTTGCGCGTGTGCCGTGCCGGCCGTTGCTGCGAGGGCGGCGATGGTCAACAGTTTCTTGTTCAAAGGATTCTCCGAGCGAATAAATGGCGTGTCCAGTTGCGGTTCCGGCGCTCTCTGTGGGCGCTTTCACGGACCGGCGGCAACTTTATCGGCGGGCCACGTAATGAATATGACAGCGACGGTCATATGAAGAATGTGTGGCGCCGATGCGACATTGGATTCTGCCCGGTTGTATAGCAGGGAGTTATACCGATTTCGGCTGAGATTCGATCCGGATCGGGAATATGCACATGAAATAAGCTTGGTTGGTGCTGTTCGGGCCCCGTGCCACGATCCGTGCTTCAACAACGACACGGGACAAGAGGACACCATGCGACGTTCGATCCTGACCGGCCTCGGCGCACTCGCCGCGGCGCTGGCATTCGCGGCGCCCGGCGCGCACGCCGACTCGCAAACGCTGAAGATCGGCACGATGAGCGGCCCCGACGCGCAGATCTGGACCGAAGTGACGAAAGTGGCCGCGCGCGAAGGGCTTGCGATCAAGGTCATCGAATTCAACGATTACGTGCAGCCGAACGCGGCGCTCGATTCGGGCGACCTCGACGCGAACGGCTTCCAGCACCAGCCGTTCCTCGACAGCCAGATCAAGCAGCGCGGCTACAGGATCGTCAACGTCGGGCTCACCTATACGGCGCCGATGGGCTTCTATTCGAAGAAGATCAAGTCGCTGAAGGACTTGCCGGTGGGCGCGAAGGTCGGGATCCAGAACGATCCGTCGAACGGCAACCGTGCGCTCCTGCTGCTGCAGAAATACGGGGTGATCAAGCTCAAGCCGGGCGCCGGCACGAACGGCGTGAACGCGACGCCGCTCGACGTGGCCGAGAATCCGAAGAAGATCAAGATCGTCGAACTCGACGCCGCGCAGCTGCCGCGTGCGCTGCCCGATGTCGATGCCGCGTCGATCAACACCGATTACGCGGTGAAGGCGGGGCTCACGCCGGTGAAGGATGCGATCGCGATCGAGGATCTGCGCGGGCCGTACGCGAACCTGATCGCGGTGCGCGCGCAGGACAAGGACAAGCCGTGGGTGAAGAAGCTCGTCGCGGCCTATGAATCGGACGACGTGCGCAAGTTCATCGACCAGAAGTTCGGCGGCGCGATCGTGCCGGCGTTCTGAACGTTCACGCGTGCCGCCGCCCGGCGCGGATCGCCGGGCCTATCGGAAAGCAAATCGCCCGCGCAAGCGGGCGATTTCATTGGTGCGTGCTGGAACGCGTCGATGCGCGCCGTTACCCGGCGCGCGGGCCGATCTCAGGCCGACAGCAGCGAGCCCGTGCGGATCGCGGTTGCGCCGGCAATCCGCGCGACTTCCATGCCGGCCGTCGCGAAGCGCACGATCTGGCGTGCATACAGCACGCCCGACACGCTGCTCTTCAGCGTGACGACGCGATCGGTCAGCGGATCGACGATGTCGGCCACTTCCTGGCCGGCCTCGATCATCGCGCCGACCGGCGTGCGGAACACGATCACGCCCGATACCGGCGCGACGAGCGGATCGGTGCCCGCGAGCGGCGTGGCCGGGTGCGCGAGCGGCGGCAGCGGCGCCGGCGTGCCGTCGACGACGCCGCGCTCGGTCAGGTATTCGACGATCGCCTGAGAATCCTTTTCGGCGAACTCGTACGACACGTCGCGTTCGCTGCGCAGTTCCACCGTGACGGAAATCGCGCCGTTCGGGATCGGGAAGCGGTCGCCGAAGCGGCTGCGCAGATCCGACCAGCAGAAGCTGTGGATCTCGTCGAACGGGTTGCCGACCGAATTCAGCGCGAGCAGCGATGCCTGCGCGTCGAGGTAGCGCGACAGCGGCTCGACGTCCGGCCACAGATCGGGATTCGTATAGAGGTGCATCACCGCATCGCTGTCGCAGTGCAGGTCGAGCACGATATCGGCGTCGAACGACAGCTTCTGCAGCGCGAGGCGCTGCGAGTCGAGCTCGGTGCGCGGCTTCTGCTCGTCGAGCGCTTCGCGCATCGCGGCGCGCACGGCGACGAGGTTGCGCTGCGCGTCGTTCGTGAGCCGGCTTTCGACGCGCGGCAGCACGAGCGCGGCGAGATCGTAGAAATTGCGGTTGAAGTTCTGCATCGAGCCGAGCTCGAAGCGGCCGAGGTGATCGCCGAACACGTGTTGCGACAGGCCGATCGGGTTCGGCACGGGCACGATGACGACTTCGCCGCGCAGCTTGCCGGCCGTCTCGAGCGCGGCGATCTTGCGGCGCAGCAGCGCGGCGACCAGCATGCCGGGCAGTTCGTCCGCGTGCAGCGACGACTGGATGTAGACCTTCTTGCCGCCGCGCGGGCCGTAGTGGAAGCTCGTGATCTGGCGTTCGGTGCCGACGGCGGGGGAAATCAGCGGATGGGTCTGCGTTTGCATGATGAGGGGAGTGCGGCGCAGCCGCGAATGATCCGGTGTGCGTGGAAGATCGATTGTACGTTGCCTGCGTCGCCGCCATCAAACCGGTGCCGGAGCACGCTGTTTTTCCTTGAGAATCATGGGGTTGGCGCGGAAAAAAAACGGGCTCCTCGCGGAGCCCGTTTGCTTCGAAGCGAATTGCTCGCTTGCTTGCCGTATTACTTGCCGTAGACGTCGAAATCGAAGTACTTCTTCGCGATCTTGTCGTACGTGCCGTCCTTGCGCATGCCGGCGATCGCGCCGTCGATCTTCGCCTTCAGGTCGGTGTCTTCCTTGCGCAGGCCGATGCCGGCGCCGTTGCCGAGCGTCTTCGGATCGTCGATATCCTTGCCGGCGAAATCGAAGCCCGCGCCGCGCGGCGTCTTCAGGAAGCCGATCTCGGCCTGCACCGCGTCCTGCAGCGCGCCGTCCAGACGGCCCGCGATCAGGTCGGCATAGACCTGGTCCTGGTTCTGGTAGGGGACGACCTTCACGCCCTTCGCCGCCCAGTAGGTCTTTGCGTAGGTTTCCTGGATCGTGCCCTGTTCGACGCCGATCGACTTGCCCTTCAGCGATTCGGCCGTCGGCAGCAGGCCGGCGCCCTTCTTCGCGACGAGGCGCGTCGGTGTGTTGAACAGCTTCGCCGAGAAGCCGATCTGTTCCTCACGCGCCGGCGTCATCGACATCGACGACAGCACGCCGTCGAACTTGCGGGCCTTCAGCGCCGGGATCATCCCGTCGAAGTCGTTTTCGATCCACACGCACTTCGCGTTCATGCGGCGGCAGATTTCGTTGCCGAGATCGACGTCGAAGCCGACCACCTTGCCGTCGGGGCCTTTCGATTCGAAAGGCGGGTAGCTTGCGTCGACGCCGAACCGCACGGTCGTCCAGTCCTTCGCATACGCGCTGCCGGCCGATACGGCGAGCAGGGCAACGGTCACAGCCGCAAGAATCTTTTTCACTCGGTGACTCCTCGTTTTGTTCGATGGGTGCGCGGTTGTGCCGCGCCGTAAGCCTTCGGTCCGGCACGGCTTCGCGCCGGACTGTCCGTTTCGCCCGCCCGATGCGGGCGCGCGACGTGCGGAGATTATCAAGACAAAATACCGGCAGGGCGCCTAGGACAAGCCCCGATACCGGGCCCGGCGGCGGCGCGCAGCTGCGCGCGACCGTTTCAGACACAGGAACGATTCAGCCGAGCGTTTCGTTGACCGCGCGCTGCAGGCACGTGACGAATTGCGAAACGGCGGGCGTGGGCAGCATGTCGCGCCGCGCGATGATCGACAGGTCGAAGCGCGGCATGCTTTCGTCAAGTTCGGCCGTGCGGATGCCGAGCGGCGCGACCATCGCGGCGAGCGGGCGCGTGAAGCAGCCGATCACGTCCGAGCGCGCGACGAGCCCGAGCGTCACCGCGAACGACATCGGCGATCTCAGCAGGCGTTTCGGCAGCGGCAGCCCGCGCGCCTCGAACATCCCGACCATCACGCTGTGCGGAAACTGCTCGGCGCCGACGGTGACGATCCACTCGGCGTCGAGCAGTTCCTCTAATCGGCGCGCATGCGCGAGCGGGTGGCCTTCGCGCATCACGACGGTGAATTCGGTCGACAGCAGCGGCGATTGCGTGAAATCGCGGTCGAGCGCGGGCACGTGGTGCATCGCGGCGATGTCGAGCGTGCCGTTGCGCAACTGCGCGAGCGCGTCGGGCACCGTCACTTCCTCGAGATGCAGGCTGACGTTCGGCATCGACCGGCGGAACGCCGTCACCGCGTGCGGCAGCGCGGTCAGCGCGATCGACGGCATCGTGCCGACCGCGACGCGCCCCGACATCTCGCCTTTCACCTGCTCGACGGCCTCGACCGTACGGCGGATGTCGCCGAGCAACTGCTCGGCGCGCGGCAGCAGCGCATGGCCGCAGGCGGTCAGCTCGACGCCGCGCACGCTGCGCGCGAGCAGCTCCGCGTTGAGCGCCGTTTCGAGTTCGCGGATCGTGTGCGTGATCGCGGGCTGCGTGACGCCGAGTTCGCGTGCGGCGGCGCGCAGGCTCTTGTGATGCGCGGCGGAGACGAATGCCTGGAGCTGTGCGATGTTCAGGGGATTGCGGATGCGGGTCATCGGTCGGGTCCGGTTGGCGCGAAAGGGTGCCTTTGGCGGGCGAGGTGGCGGGGGCGGCGGCTTCCGGTAGCCATCCTGACGATTATGCGCGTGGGTTCACGTCGTCGGATCGAAGCATCGCGTGCCGATGCGCAGCACGAACGTCATGCGCCGGACCGCGCGCGGAACGCGTGGCGATACCGCTGCGGCGACGTGCCGACGATGCGCGCGAACCGCTCGCGAAACGCGGTCACCGAACCGAATCCGGCTTCCGTCGCCACATGTTCGATCGACAGCTCCGTGACTTCCAGCAACTGCTGCGCATGCCTGACGCGCGCGGTCTGCAGCCATTGCCGCGGCGACGTGCCCGTCTGCTCCTGAAAGCGCCGCGTCAGCGTGCGCACGCTCGTCGCCGCCTGGCGGGCCATCGCGTCGAGCGTGAGCGGCTTGCGCAGGTTGGCCAGCAGCCAGTCCATCAGGCTTTGCAGCCCGTCGGTGCCGGCCGGCCATTCCGGCGCGATGAACTGCGCCTGGCCGCCTTCGCGCACGCGCGGCGCCACCGCGTAGCGTGCGGCGTCGACGGCGACCGCCGCGCCGTAGTCGGCCTGGATCATGTGCAGGCACAGATCCAGGCCGGCCGCCGCGCCGGCCGACGTCAGGATCCGGCCGTTGTCGATGAACAGCACGTTCGGGTCGACCGTCACGTTCGGGTAGCGGCGCGCGAGTTCGCCGGCCGCCAGCCAGTGCGTTGTCGCGCGCAGGCCGTCGAGCAGCCCGGCTTCCGCGAGCACGAACGCGCCGCTGCAGATCGACGCGATCCGGCAACCGCGCGCGGCCGCCGCGCGCAGTGCCGCGATCACGCGGCGCGACGTCGGCGCGAGCGGCACGGACGTGCCGGGGACGACGATCGTGTCGGTGTCGGCGAGCGCATCGAGACGAAACGCGGGCCGCAGTTCGAACAGGTCGCCGGCAACGCGCGCATGCTCGCTGCACACGCGCACGCGGTACGCATGCTCGACGCCGGGCGAACGCACGCGCGCGAACGTGTCGCATGCGACGCCCAGATCGAACGGGACGACATCGGGCAAAGCGAGGACGGTGACCGTATGCATGGCGTTCCAGGCCGTGGCCAGAATCCGTTTAAAGATGGCATTCTAGCCAATGGATCGGGCCCGTACCACACGCCATAATTGCGGCTGACCAACCTGGAGGCCCATCGATGAAACAAGACGATCGTAATGCGTTGCGCAACCTGCAGTACCTGTCGCTGCTGGAGGCGACCACGCTCGTCGTGCTGGTGTGCATCGCCGTGCCGCTGAAGCACCTGGCCGGTTATCCGGTCGCGGTATCGATCATGGGCCCGATTCACGGCATCGCTTTCGCGATGTACGTGTGGGCGGTCGTCGGCACCGCGTCGAGCGGGCTGTGGAGCAAGGGCGACGTCGCGCGGCTCGTGCTGTCGGCCGTCGTGCCGTTCGCGGGGCTGGCGAGCGCCGGATGGATCGCGCGCAGGAGGCACGCGCAATGATCTACCTGCTGCTCAAGGCCGCGCATGTCGTCGCCGTCGTCACGTTCGTCGGCGGGCTGCTGATGTTGTCCGTCGGCGTTCGTATCGCCAACCTCGCCGTGCATCGCGCGGTGCGGCGCTGGGATCGTTCGGTGACGGCGCCCGCGCTCGCGCTCGTCTGGATCACGGGGATTGCGATCGCGTTGAGCGGGCACTGGTTCGGCGCTGCGTGGCTGTCGGTGAAGCTCGCGGTCGTCGTCGCGCTGTCGGCGCTGCACGGGATGCTGGCCGGCACGCTGCGGCGCATGGAACGCGACGATCTCGTCGTCGTGCCCGCGCAATGGCTCGGTCAGGCAGCGGGCGCTGTCGTGGTCGCGACGGGGATCGTCGTCGGGCTGGTCGTGATCAAGCCGTTTTGATGCGTTGCCTACGCCAGCGCCGTTTCGACGGCCGCCAGCAAGCGGCGACGGATCCAGCCGCTCCCCGGCCGGATCGCTAGCCAGTACGGCGTGAATAGCCGCCGCGTTCGTGCGATCGGGCAGTGGATGAAGGTTTCGGTACGCAGGATGTGCGCACCCGAGGACAGCCCGACGACTTCGAACCGGAGCACCAGCTTCGCGTCGCGCGGGTCGTCGTGCCGGACGAAGGCCGTTGCATCGGCGATGGCGCGCACGTCGGGCGCGGGGCGCCAGAAGCGTCCGACGAGGCCGAGCGACAGCGACGTGTCGTCGCGGTGCAGCAGCGTGAACGTATGGAAGCCGAAGCGCGCGCGTTCATTTCGGGCCGGCCCGTTGCGAAGCGTGTCGACGACGGCCGCCGGGAATTCGCGCACCGTCATCAGTGCGTCGACGACCGGATCGGCGCGCATGTCGAGCGACGCGACCGCGTCGATGATACGGGCCGGCTCGGCATCGATCGGCTGCGATTCATGCACTTCGTGGAAGCCGAACGACGGGATGAACGGCGGCTTGCGCGCCGAGGTCCGGGTGCTCGATTCGGAGACGATGCCGAGCGCGTTCATGGCGGCTCCTGAAGGCAAAATGTGATCGTAGCACCGGCCGCGAGTTTGCGTCGCGCCGCTTCGGCGATGCGCGTCGCACCGAGCTGCATCGACAAAAAAGGCCTGGAAACTCGCGTTCCCAGGCCTGGAGACCATCAACGATGATGGTGGAGGAGACGTTGTCGCCCCGATGCGCGCCGTCCTTCTGCCGGCGACGTCGCGCATGATCCGCGGTCAGATTGCCCAGCCGCCGAGATAGAACGTGACGAGCACGGCCGCGATCAGCACGGTGCCGACGTTGAGCTTGCGGAATTCGCCGCTCGCGATGCGGCCGATCACGAGCGTCGAGAAGCCGAGCATGATGCCCGTCACGATGTTCGCGGTCAGCACGATGAACACGGCGCACACGAGGCCCGACATCGCGTCGACCATATCGTCCATGTGCAGCTTGCTCACGCTGCCGAGCATCAGCAGGCCGACGTACATCAGCGCGGGTGCCGTGGCGTACGACGGCACGAGGCCCGCGAGCGGCGAGAAGAACATCACGACGAGGAACAGCAGGCCGACCACGGCCGCCGCGAGGCCCGTCTTCGCGCCCGCGGCCACGCCGACGCTCGACTCGATGTAGGCCGCCGCCGGTGCACCGCCGAGGAAGCCGGAGAAGATCGAGCTGAGCGAATCGGCGGTCAGCGCGCGGCCGCCGTTGATGATGCGGCCGTTCTCGTCGAGCTGGCCGGCCTGCCCGGCGACCGCGCGGATCGTGCCGGTCGCGTCGAACACGGCAGTCATCACCAGCGCGAGCACGCTCGGCAGCACGGCCATCGACAACGCGCCCTTGATGTCCATCGCGCCGATCAGCGACGCATGGCCCGGTGCGCTCAGCGACGGCAGCGCGAAGATGCCGTGGTACTTCACGGCCGGGTCGAACACGAGGCCGAACACCGAGATCGCGATCACGACGAGCAGGATGCCGCCCGGCACGCGACGCTTTTCGAGGCCGAAGATCGCGGCGAGGCCGACGACCGACATGATGACCGGGAACGCGGTGATCTGGCCGAGCGAGACCGGCAGGCCGGCGCCCGGGTTCTTGATCACGAGGCCGACGTCGTTCGACGCGATCAGCAGCAGGAACAGGCCGATGCCGATGCCGGTGCCGTGCGCGACGCCCGCGGGCAGGTTGCGCAGGATCCACGAACGCACGCCGGTGACCGAGATGCCCGTGAACACGAGGCCCATCAGGAATACGGCGCCGAGCGCGACCGTCGGATGCAGCCCCTTGCCGAGCACGAGGCCGAACGCGGTGAACGCGGTCAGCGAGATCGCGCAGCCGATCGCGATCGGCAGCTTCGCCCACAGGCCCATCAGCAGCGAGCCGAACGCGGTGGTGAGGCAGACCGCGACGAACACGGCGCTCGTGTCGAAGCCGGCCTTGCCGAACATGCCGGGCACGACGAACACGGAATAGACCATCGCGAGGAACGTGGTCACGCCGGCAATGATTTCGCGGCGCTGCGTGCTGCCGCGCGACGAAATGCCGAAGTACCGGTCGATGACTCCCGTGGTGCCAAAGTCAGTTTCTTCCGCGCCGACGCCGACCGTCGGCTGCACCGGGGTATCACTCATGAGCTTGCTCCTTTATCAGCATGCTGAAACGGCCCGTAGCGAGCCGTCGTCAGGGTGTCTCGAATCTGGTTGGAATTGTCGGCAACGTCGTGGGGACGAATGACGCGTGATCCGTGCCGTTACGCGCGAATCGAAACGATCGAGAGTGTGTCGCGTCGTACGATGCGTGGTGTGGTCGACCCCGTCACGTGTGCTTTGCCGTAGCGAAGGTTAGGCGAACCGCCCATCACGTCCCATTGGGGGAAAAGCATGCAGCGCATGTCGCAGCGCTTATATCGGCGTGAAACGGGGCTTCGTCGTGCCGGAACGCGTGTATACGCCTAGTTCGAATCCGTTAACGCGACTATTTGAGTGCGGGGTCGGCGGGCAGGGCAGAAGCGGGTGGTGCATCGAATATTACGAAAGTCTTTCGTCGTGACCGGGAGGGCTGGCGGAAGCGGCTGCGCACGTGGCGGTTCGCGCGCTGCGCGCAACCTGCATCGGGACGATAACGCGCGTCGCGCGTGTGCGGATCTTGCTCCCGTCCAGGCATCAGTCGTGCGCGAGACGCTCGAGGTACGCGCAAAACATGTCGCCCATGGCCGCCGAATACGCGTCGATTTCCGCGGGCGTGCGCTCGCTTTCCGAAAACGCCTTGCCGGCCGTGGCGAGCGTGGTGGTGATCAGGTCGCACGCGAGCGCACGTGCGGCATCCGGCGCATCGGGCAGCGCCTCCCGCATGAACGCCTGGAAGATGCGGTTGCCGGCCGCCTTCGCTTCCTGAGCCTCGGGCGCGTCGCGATAGAGCGGCGCGGCGTCGTCGAGCGCGATGCGCATGCGCGCCTCGTCGCATTCCGAGCGGATGAACGCGTGGACGGCCGTGCGCAGCCGCTCGAGTGGCGTTTGACGCGCGTCCTCCAGCATTGCGCGCAGCATCTCGGACGTCTGCCGCCATTCGTCGTGCTGCAGCCTGAACAGCACGGCCGCCTTGTTCGGGAAGTACTGGTACAGCGAGCCGACGCTGACGCCGGCGCGCTCGGCGACCCGCGCCATCGTGAAGCGCTGCGCGCCTTCGCTCGCCAAAACCTGAACAGCGGCCTGGAGGACGTCTTCGACGAGACGCGTCGAGCGGGCCTGCTGGGGCTGTTTGCGCGTGGCGATCCGGGCGTTCCGGCGGTTGGTCATGAGCGTTCTGCCAATGCGAATAGTAAAACCTGAATAGTTCGTCATATTCTAATCGGGTGCAACGACGCACTCAACCCGATACCGGAGATTCGCATGACCACCCTGATTCTCGACCCGCTTGCTGCGCTGCTGGACCGCTTGTTCGACGAGGCCGACGCGTCGTCACCCGCGACGAGCCCGGACTTTGCCGACCTGTCGCACGACGAGCATGCGCGGCTGATGCGCAGCAAGACCGACTACGTCGATTTCTATGCGCGCCTGAAGGACTATCCGCTTGCCGTATCGCGCGACACGGGCACGCTGCTGTACATGCTCGCGCGCAGCAGCGGCGCGCGGGCGATCGTCGAATTCGGCACGTCGTTCGGCATTTCGACGCTGCATCTCGCGGCCGCGCTGCGCGACAACGGCGGCGGCCGGTTGATCACGAGCGAGTTCGAGCCGTCGAAGGTCGTACGCGCGCGGGCGAACCTGACGGCCGCCGGGCTCGCCGATCTCGTGGAGATTCGCGAAGGCGATGCGCTGCGCACGCTGGCGGCCGATCTTCCGGATACGGTCGACCTGCTGCTGCTCGACGGCGCGAAGGCGCTGTATCCCGAGATACTCGCGCTGGTCGAACCGCGGCTTGGGGCGCGTGCGTTCGTCGTTGCCGACAACGCGGAATACAGCCCTGACTATCTCGCCTACGTGCGCGCGCCGGAAAACGGCTATCTGTCGGTGCCGTTCGGCGGCGATGTCGAGCTGTCGATGCGGATACGCTGACGCGCGCGCATCATTTCGTAGCCGGAACGACGACGATGAAGATGCCGCGTATCCGATCCATAAATGCAGGATAACTGATCAAATGGATGGGCGGCGAGCAATCTGAAGGCGGCGTCCGCGCTTGGGGACGCCGCCGTGCGTTACTTCAGGAACACGTATCGCGCGAAATACGGAAAGCGGCCGATCGCATGCTCGGTCGCACACGTCGCGGCCGGCGGCGTACCGCCCGCGGTATCGAGCCGTTGCACGAAGCGCACGCCGGCCAGCGTGCCGGTTGCGGCCGGCGTCGCGGCGAGCAGCAGTTGCGGAATGCTGTTCGGGCGTGCGCTCGGCGCTTCCGCGAGTTTCTTGCCGGTAATGCGGCTGCCGTCGAGCGCTTCCCACGACGGCCCGGCGCCGTGCCGGACGACGAGCGTGCCGCCAGCGTCGAACAGCGTCGCCTCCGGGCGCTGGAACGCCCACGCGAGCCGGTGTTCATTGTCGTATTCGCATGCGTAGATCTGCACGCCGGTCGCGGTCGTCGACAGCACGGGCGTCGCAGGCTCGGGCGGCGCGAGTCCGGCCGCATCGTCGGCGTAAGCCGGCAACGTGAAAGCCGAGAAGGAAAGGCCGGCCGCGAGGGCCAGCAGCATGTCGCGTTTCGGGGAACGGCTTGGCATGGCGGGGCGTCCTTTCAGGTCGGGTGACGGTCGTGCGGAGTCGATCCCGTAAACGCTAGACGCCGAATGCGCATGCTGCAATTCGGAAATGACAATCGCGGCGATAGTCGCCGCGATTGTGACGGAATGGCTGTGCGCGGCCGCCCGTCGCGGCGGTCGCGCGGAAGCGGCTCAGGCCGCGCCGGCCGGCGTCGGCGCGTGCTCGGCGATCAGGCGCTCGGCCTTCAGCGCGTCCCACAGTTCGGACGGAATCGGCGCCGCGGCGAGCCGCAGGTTCTCGTCGATGCGATCGGGCCGGCTCGCGCCGGGGATCACGGCGGCGACGGCCGGGTGCGCGAGCGAGAACTGCAGCGCCACCGCACGAACATCGACGCCGAAGCGTTCGCTGATCTGCCGGATGCGCGCGACGCGATCGAGCATGTCCTGCGTCGCCGGCTGATACTCGAAGTGGGTGCCGCCGGCGAGCACGCCGGAGTTGTACGGACCACCGACGATGATGCCGAGCCCGCGTGCGAGGCTTTCCGGCATCAGCCGTTCGAGCGCGCCCGCATGGTCGAGCAGCGTGTAGCGGCCGGCCAGCAGGAAGCCGTCGGGATCCGAGCGTTCGAGTGCGAGCTCGCACGGCTCGACGCGGTTCACGCCGAGGCCCCAGCCCTTGATGACCTTCTCGTCGCGCAGCCGCGTGAGCGCTTTCGCCGCACCCGACATCGCGACGTCGAATACGTCGAGCCAGCGCTCGCCGTGGAAGTCGATGGCCGGATCGTGGATCCACACGGTGTCGAGCCGGTCGGTGCGCAGCCGCTCGAGGCTCGCTTCGATCGAGCGGAGCGTGCCGTCCTCGGTGTAGTCGTAGACGATCTTGTTCGGCAGGCCATGGCGGAACAGGCCGCCCTTTTCGCCGAGATCGCGCTGCGACGCGTCCTCGTGTTCGTCGAGGACCAGCCGGCCGACCTTGGTGCCTAGCGAATATTCGTCGCGCGGACGGCCGGCGAGCGCTTCGCCGAGACGCAGCTCGGCGAGGCCGGCGCCGTACAGCGGCGCCGCGTCGAAGTAGCGGATACCGCTTTCCCAGGCCGCGTCGACCGTGGCCAGTGCTTCTTCGTTCGGGATATCGCGATACATGTTGCCCAGCGGCGCCGTGCCGAAACCCAGGCGGGAAGGGAGCATGATTCTCATGTCGGATTCCTGAGGATCGTTCACGCGGCGGCTTGCGCGAGCGTCGGATAGTCGGTCAGGCCCGGTGCGCCGCCGCCGAACAGCGTGTTGCGGTCGTGCGGCGTGAGCGCGGCGCCGGTTCGCAGGCGCTCGGGCAGGTCGGGGTTCGCGACGAACGGGCGGCCGAATGCGACGAGGTCGGCCCAGCCGGCGGCGATCGCTTCGCGCGCACGCTCGGCGGTGTATGCACCGGCGTAGATCAGCACGCCCGGGTACGCGGCACGCAGTTGCCGCTTGAATTCGACCGGCATCAGCGGTGCGTCGTCCCAGTCGGCTTCCGCGATGTGCAGGTAACCGACGCCGAGTTCGCCGAGCAGCTTCGCGGCGGCGAGGTAGGTCGTTTCCGGATCGTCGTCGACGCAGCCGTTCAGCGTGGTCAGCGGCGCGAGGCGGATGCCGACGCGCGATGCGTCGCCGGTGCCTTCGATCAGCGCCTGCACGACTTCGCGCAGGAAGCGCAGCCGGTTTTCCAGCGAGCCGCCGTACGCGTCGGTGCGCGTGTTCGCGTTCGAGTCGATGAACTGGTTCACGAGATAGCCGTTCGCGCCGTGCAGCTCGACGCCGTCGAAGCCGGCTTCGATCGCGTGGCGTGCGGCGGCGCGGTACTGGCCGACGATCTCGCGGATCTCGTCGATCGTCAGCGCGCGCGGCTCGGACGCCTGCACGAAACCCGGCGTGCTGCCGTCTTCACCGGCGATGAACACGTTCACGCCCTTCGCCTGGATCGGCGACGACGACACGGGTTGCCGGCCGCCGAGCAGGCTCGTGTGGCTCAGCCGGCCGACGTGCCACAGCTGCGCGAAGATGCGGCCGTGCGCGGCATGCACGGCGTCCGTCACCTTGCGCCAGCCGGCGACCTGCGACGGCGTGTGAATGCCGGGTGTCCACGCGTAGCCCTTGCCGAGCGGCGCGATATAGGTGCCTTCGCTGACGATCAGGCCCGCGCTCGCGCGCTGCGCGTAATACGCGGCCATCAGTTCGTTGGCTTCGTCGCCGGGCTGGCTCGCGCGCGAACGCGTCATCGGCGGCATCACGATGCGGTTCGGCAGCGTCAGCGCGCCGAGTCGCAGCGGTTGGAAAAGCGGGTCCTGGGTCATGGTGAATTCCTGTCGGTGCCGCGGCCGGCTGGCCGCGGACGGGTCGATTGAGGGTGCGGCGCGCTTAGTCCCACTTCGGCGCGAGGCCGGCCGGGTCGACTTCGCGGCCGTTGCGTTCGAGCGCGGTGATCTGCGCCATGTCGTCAGCGGTCAGGCGCAGCGTCTGCGCGAGCAGGTTGCTCGCGAGGTTCTCGCGCTTCGTCGACGACGGAATGACCGAGTAGCCGAGTTGCAGCGCCCACGCGAGAGCGACCTGTGCGGGCGTCGCGTCGTGACGTTGCGCGATCGCGCCGATCACCGGGTCGCCGAGCACCTTGCCGTACGCGAGCGTCATGTACGACGTCACGTGGATGCCTTCGCGGTTCAGGAAATCGACGAGCTTGCGGTTCTGCAGGTACGGGCTCAGTTCGATCTGGTTCGTCGCGATCGCTTCCTTGCCGACGGCCGCGATCGCTTCCTTCGTCAGTTCGATGTTGAAGTTCGAGATGCCGATCCGGCGCGTGAGGCCCTTTTCCTTCGCATCGGCCAGCGCGGTCATGAACGTGTCGAGCGCGACGCCGTTGTCCGGGGCCGGCCAGTGGATCAGCGTCAGGTCGACATGGTCGGTGCGCAGCTTGCGCAGGCTTTCTTCGAGGCTCGGCACGAGCTTTTCCGGCGCGTAGTTGTCGACCCAGATCTTGGTGGTCAGGAACAGGTCCTCGCGGCGCACGCCCGATGCGGCGATCGCTGCGCCGACCTCGGCTTCGTTGCCATAGATCTGTGCGGTGTCGATCGCGCGGTAGCCGACCTCGAGGCCGTTGCGGACCGAGTCGATCACGACCTGGCCTTGCAGGCGGAAAGTGCCGAGGCCGAATGCGGGAATCTTGCTCATCGTGTGCTCCTGGGAGGGGGGAACGGTTGCGGTATGCGAGTCATTCTGGCGTTTGAAACTGATGAGATAAACGCCTTTAGAGGTCAAAAATATTTGATTTGAATTCAAGTATCGGCCGTGAATCGGGCCCGCTGCGGGCCTTATGCGACGCGTGTTTGCGCGCTCGCGCTCGTGTTCGCATGCGCATTCGCATGGAACGCCGGCAGCACGTCCGCTGCGATCTCGGCCATCGTCTCGTCGAGCGGACGACGGTTGCGGCGGAAATGCAGGCCGATGTGCCGCACGCCGGCGTCGCGCATCGCAGCGAGTTTTTCGGTCAGCGCGATGCGTCCCGCGCGGGCGCCGAAGCGGTGCCGCTGCAGCGGTTCGTGCGGGTCTTCCGCGAGGTCGAGGTGGATGAAGCTCACGTACGGCTTGTCGCCCGCCACGGCGCGCCAGTTCGCGGCGCGCTGCGCGTGGTCGGCCGGCGTGCCCGGATACGCGAGACAGCCGTCCATGTGCTCGCCGATCCATGCGGGCGTCTGCTGCGCGAGGCCCGCGACGAGCAGCGGCACCGGCGAACGGGCGGCGGGCAGCACCTCCAGGCCGGGCGGCAGGTGCCCGCGCGCGCCGTCGCGTAACAGTGCGATCTGGTCGCGGAAATTCGCGCCGCGCGATGCGAAGTCGCGGCCGAACAGCGGATATTCGACGGGACGGTCGCCGCTCGCGACGCCGAGCAGCAGGCGACCGCCGCTCAGTTCCTGGATCGTCGCGGCCGATTTCAGCGTCAGCAGCGGTTCGCGCAGCGGCAGCACGACGGCCGCCGTGCCGAGCAGGATGTCGCGCGTGATGCCGGCGAGGTAGCCAAGATACGAGAACGTTTCGAACACCTGCGCGGCGTCGCCGAACGACGGGTCGTACACCGGCACGTCGCGCACCCAGAGCGCGCGGAAGCCGAGCGTGTCGGCCAGTTGCGCGAGCTCCGCGTGGATGGCGAGGTCCGGCACGCCGGGGCGGCGGCCGTCGTGCTGGCGCTTCGCGTCGCCGGCCGGCGACCAGTCGTTGTCGAGCGGCAGTTCGATGCCGATGCTGAAGCCGCCGTCGGCGAGTTTGTCGAGTGAAGTGGACATGGTCTAGCTCCGTTCAGACCGCGCGCAGGCTGCCTTCGAGGCGGTGGAAATCGAGCGACGACGCGGTGAAGAACGAGCGCGACGTGCCGGCGGCGAAATCGTCGATGTGCACGACCGTCGCGCGGTCGGCTTCCTGCCACGAGATCGCGTAGGTCTCGCCGGCGACGTGCTGCCACGTGCAGGCGACTTCGCCCTTCGCGCCGGCGTATGCGCCTTCGGTGATCTCGTAGCGCATGCGGCGGCCGTCCTCGTCATACGTGTTGAGCGCGGCGAGGCCGTCGTAACGGACTTCGAAGGTCTTGCCGGCGAACGGCGGACGCTGGGTCGATGCGTTCATGCTGATCAGCTCCTGCAAAAAGGGTGTGACGTTCAATGGGCGAGTTCGACGGGTTCTGCCGTGCGTTCCGGCAGCCCGTGGTGGCGGTCGAGACGGCCGCTCAGCGCGGTGAGCGCAAAGGCGCCGAGCGTGACGACGGCGGCGATCCACGGCGTGTGGCCGAGGCCGACGTTCGCGACGATCAGGCCGCCGAGCGACGAGCCGCCGGCGACGCCGAGATTGAACGCGGCGATGTTGAAGCCCGATGCGACGTCGGTGGCGTCCGGCGCGAAGTGGCGCGCCTGCTTGACGACGTACACCTGCAACCCCGGCACGTTGCCGAACGCGACCGCACCCCACGCGAGCATCGTCAGCACCGCGAGCCATTTGACGTGGATCGTGAAGGTCAGCGCGAGCAGCACGATCGCGAGCAGCAGGAAGATCCGCTTGAGCGCCTTCACGGGGCCGACGGCGTCCGCGAGCTTGCCGCCCCACACGTTGCCGACCGCGACCGACAGGCCGTAGCCGACGAGCACGAGGCTGACCTGCGACGGCGTGAAGCCGGCGATCTGTTCGAGCAGCGGCGCCATGTACGTGAACGCGATCAGCGAGCCGCCGTAGCCGACGGCCGTCATCGCAAAGACGAGCAGCAGGCGCGGCTCTCCGAGCACGCGCAGCTGGCGGGCGAGCGGCGCCGGCGGCGTTTGCGGCAGGGCGCGCGGCACGAACGCAACCGCGCCAAGGAACGCGACGAGGCCGAACAGCGCGACGATCAGGAACGTCGCGCGCCAGCCGAAGTGCTGGCCGATGAAGGTGCCGAGCGGAATGCCGGCGACGAACGCGACGGTCATCCCGCTGAACATCGTCGCGATCGCGCTGGCCGCCTTGTCCTTCGGCACGAGCGTGGTCGCGATGATCGAGCCGACCGAGAAGAACACGCCATGCGCGAGGCCGGTGAGGATGCGCGCGACGATCAGCGATTCGTAGCCGGGCGCCTGCCATGCGACGAGGTTGCCGACGGTGAACAGCGCCATCAGCGCGGCGAGCAGCGTCTTGCGCGGCACGCGGCCGGTGAGCGCGGTCAGGAGCGGCGCGCCGATGGCGACGCTCAGCGCGTACAGGCTGACGAGCAGGCCGGCCGACGGCAGGCTGACGCCGAGGTCGGCGCCGATCGTCGGGATCAGCCCGACGATCACGAATTCGGTGGTGCCGATGGCAAACGCGCTGATGGTCAGCGCTAGCAGGGCGAGTGGCATGATGGGATCCTGGTTCCAGTAAGGATGGATCGCAGTGTGCCGCCTTTACTTTTGCTGAAAAACTGGTCTATAAACCAAATTGTTTTGATTTCAGATCAATAATGAAAGTCACGCTCGACGAACTCCAGGCCTTTGCCGCCGTGGTCGACACCGGTTCGATCACCGCCGCCGCGCAGCAGCTCGACCTCACGGTATCGGCGGCGAGCCGCACGCTCGCGCGACTCGAGGAGAAGCTGAAGACCACGCTGCTGCGCCGGACCACGCGCCGGCTCGAACTGACCGAGGAAGGGCGCGCATTCCTGCAGGACGCGCGCGCGATCATCGAATCGGTCGAGAACGCGGAGGAGCAGATGCTCGCGCGCCGCGAGATGCCGTCGGGGCGCCTGCGCGTCGACGCCGCGACGCCGTTCATGCTGCACGTGATCGTGCCGCTCGTGCGCGGCTATCGCGAACGCTTCCCGAAAGTCGAGCTGGAGCTGAACAGCAACGAAGGAATCATCGACCTGCTGGAGCGGCGCACCGACGTCGCGATCCGGATCGGCCGGTTAAAGGATTCGACGCTGCACAGCCGGCGCATCGGCAACAGCCGGCTGCGCATCCTCGCGAGCCCCGCGTATGTCGAAGCGCACGGCCAGCCGCGCAAGGTCGAGGATCTCGACAAGCACACGCTGCTCGGCTTCACGCAGCCCGAATCGCTGAACGTGTGGCCGATCCTCGGCACCGACGGCGAGCCGTGCCGGATCGAGCCGGGCATCTGGTCGTCGAGCGGCGAAACGCTGCGGCAGCTCGCGCTGGACGGCACGGGCATGGTCTGCCTGTCGGATTTCATGACCGCGCAGGATCGCGAAGCGGGGCGGCTCGTGCAGGTGCTCGCGCGCCAGACGCTCGACGTCGAGCAGCCGATCCATGCGGTGTACTACCGCAATACCGCGATTTCGGCGCGGATCGCGTCGTTCGTCGACTACATGATCGAGGTGCTGGGTGGCGGCAGTAGCGGCAGCGATGCGCCGGCGCGCCGCAAGGCCGTGTGGCTGGAGTCGCGCTAGCGGCGGCGGGCGGCTTGCGGGGGAAGGCGGGGGAAGGCGGGGCGGGCACACGCCCCGATCGGTCCGGCGTGCCGCGTGGCGGCACGCCGTCGTGCTGCGCGTCGTGTTGCGGTTACGCCTCTTCGGACCAGGACATGCCGTCGCGCGCGAGCAGCGCTGACGAGGCCGCGGGCCCGAACGTGCCGGACGTGTACAGGCGCGGCCGGTCGCCGAGCTGCTTCCAGCCGTCGAGGATCGGTTCGACCCACGACCATGCGGCTTCGAGCTCGTCGCGGCGCATGAAGTGCGTGAGGCGGCCGCGGATCACGTCGATCAGCAGCCGTTCGTACGCTTCCGCGCGCCGTTCCGGAATCGCCTGCTGCAGGTCGAGGTTCAGGCTCACGGGCACCATGTTCATCCCGCTGCCCGGTTCCTTCGCGAGCATCTGCAACTGGATCGATTCTTCCGGCTGGAGCTGGATCACGAGGCGGTTGCCGTAGTGGCGCGGGCCGGTCGGGATGATCGAGAACGGCATGTCCGCGAACTCGATCACGATTTCCGACTGGCGGCGCTGCAGCCGCTTGCCCGTGCGCAGGAAGAACGGCACGTTCGCCCAGCGCCAGTTGTTGAGGTGCGCGCGCAGCGCGACGAAGGTTTCCGCGCGGCTGTCCGCCGGCACGTTGTCTTCCTCGAGATAACCCTTGACCGGCTGGCCGTCGACCGCGCCGGCCGTGTACTGGCCGCGCACCGTGTCGCGCGCGACGTCCGACAGCGCCATCGGCCGCAACGACCGAAGCACCTTCAGCTTCTCGTCGCGCACCGCGTCCGGGTCGAGCGACACGGGCGGCTCCATCGCGACGATGCACAGCAGCTGCAGCAGGTGGTTCTGCACCATGTCGCGCAGCGCGCCGGTATGGTCGTAGAAGCCCGCGCGGCTGCCGACACCGACCGTTTCCGCGACGGTGATCTGCACGCTGCGGATGTTCGGTGCCTGCCACAGCGGCCCGAAGATCGGATTGCCGAAGCGCAGCACCATCAGGTTCTGCACGGTTTCCTTGCCGAGATAATGGTCGATCCGATAGATCTGCGATTCCTCGAAGTGCTTGCCGACCGCATCGTTGATCGCCTTCGCGGATGCAAGATCGTGGCCCAGCGGCTTTTCGAGGACGACGCGCGAGCGCGCGTCGACGAGGTGCGCGGCCGACAGGTTGTCGCAGATCGTCGTGAACAGCTCCGGCGACGTCGACAGGTAGAACACGCGGATCGCATCGCCGCGCGCCGCTTCGGCGAGCCGCAGGTAGTCGTCCGGCGCGTTCACGTCGATCAGCACGTACTTGAACAGGTCGAGGAAACGGCTCCATGCATCGGCGTTGAACGCCTTCTCGTCGATGAACGGGCGCGACTGCTCGTCCATGAACTTGCGATAGCCGTCGATGCCCCAGTCGCGGCGGCCGACGGCGATGATGCGCGTCTCGGGCGGAAGGTTGCAGTGCAGGTGCGCCATGTACAGCGCGGGCAACAGCTTGCGGGCGGCCAGGTCGCCGCCGCCGCCGAAGATGATCATGTCGACGGGCCGGTCGGCCGCGGTCTGGGTAGGCTGATTCGTCATGAGTGGTTCGCGGTTTGAAACGGGGAACGTGAAACGAACGTCGAAGGCATCGGGCGCCGATGTGTCGGCACCGGTACGGCAAAACGATAATAGTGCACGGTTTTGATGGATTGCGTGTGCGTTCCCCCAAGATGTAACAGGGCTTGCGTTCCGTCGGGCGGCCTGATTATGATTGAGCACTCACTCATTAAAGGAATCGAACGTGGCCCGACCGCGCAGTCCCGACAAGCACGAAGCCATCCTTGCCGCCGCTGCCCGCGCGCTCGCCGAGGACGGCGCGACCGCGACGACCGCGCGCATTGCGCGGCTCGCCGGCGTGGCGGAAGGCACGGTGTTCACGTACTTCGAGACCAAGGATGCGTTGCTGAACGCGCTGTACCTGAGCCTGAAGGCCGACATGCGTGAAGCGATGATGACCGGGTTTCCGGAGGGTGCGCCGGCCGAGCAGGCCGTGCGGCATGCGTGGAACGGCTATGTGTCGTGGGGCGTCGCGAATCCGGACGGGCGGCGCGCGCTGCAGCAGCTCGGCGTGAGCGGGCGTATCGACGACGCGCATCGCGCGGCCGGCGCCGAAGGCTTCGGCACGATCCGCTCGCTGCTGCGGGAGCAGATCGTCGCGTCGAGCGGGCTGAAACCCGACGAGGCGCATGCGTTCTGCGCGGCGCTGTTTACGTCGATCGCGGAAACGGCGATGGAGTCGGTCGCGCGAGATCCGGCGCGGGCCGATGCGTACCGGGAAGCCGGGTTTCGTGCGTTGTGGGCTGTGCTGCACGCGGTGTGAGCGTGAGACGAACGGTGTGACGGAAGGGGTGGCCGTCGCGACGGCACCGGCGGTGTGTGCGCCGTACGACGGAAGGCGGGACGGTTTCAGGCAGGGCGAAGCATCGCGCGAATCATCGATGCATCGCCGATATTAATGAGTGAGTAATCATTCATTTTCGTGGTTTCATCTTTTCGAGGAGTGGAAAAATGTCGAAGGTCTGGCTGGTAACAGGGGCCGCGCGCGGCCTGGGGCGAGCGATTTCGGAAGCTGTGCTGGCGGCGGGCGACCGGTTGGTGGCCGGCGCGCGCGATCCCGCGCGGCTGGCCGATCTGGCCGAGCGTCATGGCGACCGGCTGCTGCCGGTCGCGCTCGACGTCACCGACGAAGCGGCGGCCGCGCGGGCCGTCGCGGCGGCACGCGAAGCGTTCGGCCGCATCGACGTGCTGGTGAACAACGCGGGTTACGGCCATACGGCGCCGTTCGAGCAGATGGGCGCCGATGATTTCCGCGACCAGATCGAAACGAACCTGTTCGGCGTGATTAACCTGACGCGCGCGGTGTTGCCGACGATGCGCGCGCAGCGCGCCGGGCACATCTTCCAGGTGTCGTCGGTCGGCGGGCGCACGTCGACGGCCGGTTTGTCCGCGTACCAGGCGGCGAAGTGGGCGGTCGGCGGGTTCAGCGACGTGCTGTCGAAGGAAGTCGCGCCGTTCGGCGTGCGCGTGTGCACGCTGGAGCCGGGCGGGATGCGCACCGAATGGGCCGCGCAGGCGAAGCGCAGTGTCGATGACCTGCTGCCCGACTACCAGCCGTCGGTCGGGAAGATTCTCGAATTGCTCGGCGCGTATGGCGGCCACGAGGTCGGCGATCCGGTGCGGATCGCGAAGCTGATCGTCGAGCTGTCGCGTCGCGACGACGTGCCGATGCGCCTTCTGCTCGGCGGCGATGCGCTGTTCGTGTGCGAGCAGGCGGAAACGCAGCGCGCGGAAGAGGCCGCGCTGTGGCGCGACGCGACGCTGTCCACGCAGTTTCCGGATGCAAAGCTGCCGGAGGGGCTGGACGCGTTGAAGCGCGTGTAACGAGCGCGGCCATGCGCCGCTTGCGCGGCTGCTCCGTTGGGTCGGGCCGTGCGTAACGGCAGGCTCGACGCGAGCGGCCGGGCAATCGGCTGCCGGCCATCCGTCGATCACACCCCCGCCCCGACCCAACGGAGCAGCCGCGCACCGTACGACGCACTTGCGATCAGCAGGACAATTGTCAGTCCGACGTTCCACGCGAGAATCATCATCGTGGCGTCGAGCGGATGATAGAGCGATAGCGCGACCGCCGTCATCGCGGAGACGGCAACGCTTCCCGCCATGACCACAGGCACCGGCGCGAGACGTGCGGCATGGCGCAGCATGATCAGCAGCGTCAACGAAAGCGGCACGCCGGTGAGCACGAGCGTCGCAAAACAGCGGGCTGTTTCGCCCGGCGACAGGCCGTCGGGGCCGATTTCGACCCAATTCGTCAGGCAACCGTAGCCGATCGTCGAGATCCAGACGAACAGAGCCGGCGACGGCAACAGAAGCCATCGCAGCGAGCGCCCCGGCACGCTCGCGATGAACGCGCCGATGGCGGCCAGAATTCCTGTTGCCGCCGCCGCTGCGATGCCGGTGACGAACGCTCGCTCGTGCAGCTTCAACGACAGATCCGGCCGCAAGCCGTGCGCGACGGCAATGGCAAAGAGCAGCAGCGCCGCGAACGTCAGCCAGCCGGTTGCCCGCCACAGCGGCCGGCGCAGCGGGCGGACCGGCGTGCTGTCCGCTACCAGCGATTCGATCAGTTCGGAGGTCGGCCGTTTCATTCAGCTGTCCCGTTTCTCGCCAACAATTTACGTAATGTCTTGATCCCGCGATGGACCGCGACCTTCAGGGCGGCAACCGTCATGCCGCTCGCGACGGCCGCTTCCTTCAACGACATTTCCTCGAGTTTGAGCATCCGGATCGCGTCGCGCTGGCCCTGGGGTAACCGGGCAAGCGCGTCGCGCAACACCCGCGCATCGGCTGCCTCCTCCATAAGATTCGCTCCGTCGCCGGCCAAGGTTTCGTGGTCGAGGTCGAGCGACATCTCGCGTGATGCCGCACGGCCCTGGCGACGCAGCGCGTCAACGATGCGGCGACTCGCTATCGATACCAGCCACGGCCCGAATGGCCGCGCGGGCGCGTAGGTGTGGCGCACTTGATGAAGGGTGATCAGTATGTCCTGCACCACATCCTCGATGGCATCGGGGTGGACGCCGTGGCGTGCAGCAAGTCGCCTCAAGTACGGGGTGACGCTCTCGAGCAGCCGGCGGTAGGCGTCCCGGTCGCCGATCTGTGCGCACGCCATCAGCATCGACCAGTCAGGCGATCCGTCCTCCCGAATCGCCGCCCGTCCGCTACCTGCCTCGGGCCCGGCTGCCGGCCGGACCAGGCGGATACGCTTTGCACGATGGCTTTCGTCGTCGGTCATTTCCAAGGTATCCCGCTACAAGGTCCGGCGCAGAAAATTTTCCGGCGCGCTGCGTAACCTTTAGTCGCCGCGGAGCGAATTTTCTGACAAGGTCGCGCACCGGCGATCCCCCGATCTTCAGGAGAAGACACCATGAGCAAATCCGCCTTAGCCGTTTCCTCCCTGTCAGCCGCGATCGGACTTGCGCTTGCCATGCAAGCCGCTCCGGGACAGGCGCAGGGTATGAAGGATATGAGCAATATGCCCCAGGTCGTCAAGGACAACATGGCGAAGATGGCGCAGAACCATCTGGAAAAATGCTATGGCGTGAACGCGGTCGCCAAGAACGACTGCGCCGAGGGCGCACATTCGTGCGCGGGGCAGGCCACGCAGGCTCGTGATTCGAAGTCGTTCGTGCTGTTGCCGTCCGGCGATTGCGGCAAGATCGCCGGCGGCAAGCTCAAGGCCGGTTGACGGGCCGCCCCATCATGAGCGTATCCGCGCCGCATCGCCCGGCGCCGCGCCCGATTCCGGCCCGGGCGGGCGTCGGGTTGCGCTTCCGGCACCATCGGACGGTCATTGACGAGCGGCCGGCTGTCGCATGGTTCGAGGTGCACACCGAGAACTACCTGGGCGGCGGCACGGTGTCGCGATGTCTGGATGCGATTCGTCGCGATTACCCGCTGTCGCTGCATGGCGTGGGATTGTCCCTCGGCAGCGCGGACGGGCTGGACGCCGTGCATCTCGCACGGGTGCGTGCAGCGGTGCTGCGTTTCGAGCCCGACCTGGTTTCCGAGCATATGTCGTGGAGCGCGGTAGGCGGAACCTATTTGGCGGACCTGCTGCCCTTGCCGATGACCGAGGAGGCACTGGAGGTCGTATGCCGGCATGTGGACCAGGTGCAGACCGTGCTCGGGCGGCAGATTCTGGTGGAGAACCCGTCCACCTATTTGCGCTACGTCCACTCGACCATTCCAGAGTGGGAATTTCTTTCGGAAATCGCGCGGCGCACGGGATGCGGCCTGCTTTGCGACGTGAACAACATTTTCGTCAGCGCTTGCAATCATGGCTGGGATCCGCATACCTATCTCGCTACGCTGCCGCCGGCTGCGATCGGCGAAATCCATCTCGCCGGCCATAGCACGATGCAACTCGAGAACGGCCGAACACTGCGCATCGACGATCATGGCTCGCGCGTCGCGCCCGCGGTGTGGACACTCTATGAAGCGGCGCTACGGCGTTTTGGCCCGGTGCCGACGCTGATCGAATGGGACAACGACGTGCCCACGCTCGAGGTTCTGATTCAGGAAGCGGCCATCGCGGATGCCGTACGGGAGGCGATTCGAAATGAAACCGCAAACGCATTCGCTTGCTGACGTGCAACAGGCTTTCAGCCGCAACCTGCTGTGCGATGCCGATCACGATGCGAATGACGACGTTGCAGCCATGGTGCTCGGCGATGGGCTGGAGCCACGCGCGCGCTTGAACATCTACCGGAACACGGCGATGAGCGTGCTGGCCAATGCGCTGCGCCTGAGCTTTCCGGCTGTGCAGCGTCTGGTCGGCCCCGAATTCTTCGACGATGCCGCGCGCCGGTTCTGCAGCACGGCGCCGCCGCATCGCGCGTGGCTGGACGAATACGGTGCGCAGTTTCCCGACTTCCTCGCGCAGATGCCGCAGACCGCGTCGCTGCCGTACCTCGGCGACGTCGCACGCTTCGAATGGCAGGTCAATCTCGTGCTTCACGCACCGGACGATCCGATACTCGATCTTGCCCGCCTGGCACGACTCGACGACGTCGCGCTGGGCGAGTTGCGGCTGCGGCCCCATCCAGCTGCGCGGCTGCTGTGCTGCAACTCTCCCGCCGACGCGATCTGGCGCGCAGTGCTCGAGAACGACGATTCGGCCGTACGCGAGATCCGGCTCGACGACGCGCCCGCCCACCTGCTCGTGCAGCGCACGGCCGAAGATGTGGAGACGCTCCGCTTGAGTGTCGCCGAATGGCAGATCGCCACGGCGCTTTTTGCAGGCGAGGCGGTGAGCGTCGCACTCGCGAAAGCTCCCGAAGCGCACGGATACGCACTGCTCGCAACCTGTCTTGCACGCGGATGTTTTGCTGAAGCGTCGCAGTCGGCGAACGACTGCTCGTTCGACGGAGGATCACGGACATGACTCGCCTGTCCCAAACCGCCCATACCCGGGCGAGCGCGGGCGACGCGCTGCTGCGCGTCGCGCAGACGCTCGAGCGTGTTCCTTACTGGCTGCTCGCCATTCCGCTGCGGATCGCGGTGGCGACCGTCTTCTGGAACTCGGCGATGACCAAGCTTGCGAACTGGGACGCGGCACTGCAACTCTTTTCGGAAGAATACCGGTTGCCGGTGCTGCCGCCCGAAATCGCCGCATACATGGCTGTCTCGATCGAACTGAGCATGCCGGTGCTGCTTGTAGTCGGCCTGGCAGTCCGGCCCGCCGCGCTGGTCCTGCTCGGGATGACCTCGGTGATTGAAATCTTTGTCTATCCGCAGGCGTGGCCCATACACATTCAATGGGCGGCGATGCTGTTCGTGCTGTTATGTCGCGGCGCCGGATGGTTATCGATTGATCATGTGGTGCGCACGCGCTGGCTGCAGCGGACTTCAGCAGAAAAGTGAGCCGTAGGCCTTGACCCGAGAGTGCGCTCCAGGGTCTATCGTGAAGTGTACGGGTGGGGATTCAATGGACCGTCTTCCCGACATCGTGATCGGATCAAGGGGGCGATTCCGGCAGTACTGGAAGACGCGGGGGGCGAGGTGGAGACAGGCCTGCTGGATTGGGGCATCGAAGCCCGTATTTCCGGGAAAGACCATGGCACGAAAAGGTGAAACAACCAGCCTGATTGCGGGAGCGCTGGCCGCGCTCGGCGCCTCCGTATGTTGTGTCGTGCCGCTGGTATTGGTGGCGCTTGGCATCGGCGGGTCGTGGATTGCGAGCCTCACCGCCATGGAGCCGTACCGGCCCGTATTCGTCGGCCTGACGCTGCTGTTTTTGGGACTGGCGTTTCGGAGGCTTTATCTCGCACCGCGGGTGTGTGCGCCAGGTTCAGCCTGTGAAGATCCGCGCACGGTCAGACGTCAGCGAGTTACGTTCTGGATCGTCGCCATCTCGCTGATTGGTCTGCTTGCGGTGCCGCCGTTGGGGCGGCTGTTTTACTGAGGGGGATGTCCATGCGCAAACTGCTGACCGCAACGCTCGTCGCGCTGCCGATCGCGGGGTTCGCCGCAGCGCCGCAAACCGTGACGCTCGACGTCCGGAACATGACTTGCGAACTCTGTCCAATCACGGTCAGGAAGTCGCTTGAGAAGGTGCCTGGCGTGAGTGCTGTCAAGGTCGATTTCGGCAGAAAGACGGCGACGGTCATCTACGACCCTGACAAAGTCCGGCCGGACAGCCTGACCCATGCGACCGCGGATGCCGGGTATCCTTCGACGGTTCATCAGTGAGGCGGCGATGAACAATCTCGTGCTCGAATCCGTGCTGACGTGCCCGCACTGTGGGTTCGCCAAACAGGAGACCATGCCCGCGGACGCCTGCCAGTTCTATTACGAGTGTTCCCGCTGCGGGGCATTGCTGCGTCCGGTACGAGGCGACTGTTGCGTGTTCTGCTCATTTGGCACGGTCAAATGTCCGTCGAAGCAGTTGCGCACCTGCTGCTGACAGGGCTGATCGGGCCGGCCATCGCCTGGAACAGGAGCCATCATGCCAGCGATCCGCTCTCCAATTCCGCGTGCATGGCAATGGTGCAGATCGACGACGAGTTGGTTCGAGGACGAGTCTGGACTTTTACCGGGGTAGCGTGATCAAGCGGACCACTGCGTTTATCTGGGTTCCATCACACGCAGCACCGGCCGGCCGCCAACATCCTTCAGTGGGAAGTATGAGCGGTGCGTGGCCGGATCGACTGCGACGACATGCGCATTCGCTCCGAGGCTGCCTTCCCCGATTTTGTCACCCGTACCCGCCTTGAAGCGAAATAGTGAAACGACACCGTCCTCGCCTGCCACATAGAGCGTCGATAGGGACGGATCGGATGCCAGCACGTCGGGTTCCCCACCGACAGCGAACGACTGGATGACACGCATCGCGCGCATGTCGAGAACCAGAAGTTTGTCATTGCCCTCGCATGCGATGAAGGCGAGACGCTCGCGCGCATCAATCAACAGGCCGTGATTGCCTTTGGCTCCCGGCAGATCGAAGCGGCCGACGACACGGTCCGTTGCCGGGTCGATCTCGACGAGTTGACGCCGCGTTTGGACATTCACGAAGATGTGGCGGGAGATCGGGTCGTATTGCGTGTTGCCGGCTTCGCCGTCGAGCGGGATCGTGGCGACGCGCCGGTTGCTGCGGACATCGATGACCGTTTCCGTGTTCCCATACTCATCAGATACGTACAGCTTGCGCACGTCGGGCGCGTAGGCCATCCCGTCCGGGTAATGTCCGCCGGGCATGCGCGCGACGACTTTCAGCGTCGCGGCGTCGATCGCGACGATCTCGTTGGTACCGGTTGCGGATGCGTACACGCGCGACAGTTCCGGAACGGCGAGGATGCCGTGCACCGATGATACGTCCGCAATCCGCGCAGTCACGCGCGACGCCTTTGTATCGAATACGATCACTTCCCCGTCGCCGAGGTGCGCGATAAAGAGCAGATTGCGGTTCGTGTCCAGGCTCGCATAGTCGAGTCGTGTCGTGCGTCCGGGTAGCGGAATATCCGCGACGTGCTTCAATGGAAGGCTGCCGAGCGGGAGATCGCCCCCAATGGCGTCATCCCGATGAGCGACAAGGCTCGCTATCGCAACCACGATCAAAAGCGCGGCAAGCACGAGAAGGCGGACGCGCCGGTTTCGGAGGTGTCCCATGTTTCAATTTCCTGTGGACCGTTTCCGCCGCACTGGTTGCGAGCCGAGTGCGGCTGCAACGCTATGCCGCGAACGTCAGCGCGTCACGGCCGCCTGTGCATCCAGAGCAAGTTTGACGTCCTTCGCCAGATCGACGGCTTTGCCCTTGCCCCAGAAATGCAGGAACAGGATGCGTGGCGATTCATCCGCCATGTGCTGGTGGATTGCAGCGATGTTGATCCCTGACGCGCGCATGCTCTTCAGCACGGCCTGCAGTTCGCTTTCGCGCATTGCGAAGTCGCCATCAACTACGGCTTCATCGTCCGACCCAGCGAATGCCGCCCACGTATTGACACCCATCGCATTGCCGATCTTGACGCCGTGCATGCTCGACGGCTTGCCGATCACGATCTTGAACATGCCATGGTTCGTCTGCCCCTTTGATCCAAAGATCGCCTCTAGCGGCGCAGCCGTGATGGCGTTCGGCTCGGCGATGTGGCCGGGGAAGACATTTTCGGGAGTCGGGTGCGCGGCGCGGACCTCCTCGATCTTGTCGTAGATCTGTTTCACACCTCCGGCAAGCTCCGCCGGGTCGCCCGTACCGGCGATGTGCATGAAATAGACTTTGGGGCGATCAAAGAAGAAATGGTTGTGCAGCGCCGTGATTTCGAGTCCGGCATCGAGCGCCGCACTCATCACGGGATTGACCTCGTCCTCGAACAGCACGGTGTCGCCCATCATCATCGCCTGTCCGTGATGCCCCGGCGTGAACGCGGCCCACGACGTCAGTCCCATGAACGGCGGCATCGCCCACTCATCGACCTGTACTTTGACATCGTTGCGCGGCTTCGTGACCTTGAAGACGTTCTCTTTCGCCGAATAGTCCCCCTTCATGCCGGTGATCTGCTCGATTTGCGCGGTGTCGATCCCGGCATGCTGCTGCGCGTCGGCCTGGCCGGCGATAACGAAGACAACCAACGCGGTGGCGGCCGCTTGCGTGAGTTTCCCTGGACGTGACATGGGTCATGACTCCATTGACGGTAGGTAAGTGAGCAGTGCGCATTCTTGAGATGCGGTGATGCTTCGCTTCGTCTTGGTTCCTCGCGGCAAGATCGCGGATCCCTCTATGGCTTGGCCTCTTCGTCCGGTTTGACGTGGCGGAAAGCGGCCAGTAGCGAAAGGTCATACGCGATCTTCAGCGCGCCGCATGCGACCAGCGGCGCACCGAGCCAGCCAAGGCTGAACAGGCCACCAGCCAGCGTTGGCGCGACCGCGGCCGCGAGGCTACGCGGCACGGACGTGAAGCTGGCCGCAGCCGGGCGCTCCGCCGGCGTGACGAGGGCCATCACATAGGCGGTTCGAGTCGGCACATCCATCTGCGACATCGCGCTGCGCATGAGTAGGAGCGTCAACGTCACCGGCAGCGACGGCGCCAGCGCCGCACCGATCAGGCAAACGCTCGAGGGGATGTGTGTGAAGACCATGGTGTTGAGCAGGCCGATCTTGCGTGAGAGCGGCCCCGCCGCGAGTTGTGAGCCTGCGGCAAGCAGCCCCGCGCAGAAAAAGAACTGGCCCGCCGCGCTGACGGAGAATCCGAACCGCTGCATCAGCCAGAGCGACAGCAGCGAGTTCACGACGAGGCCACCCGCGAACGCGTCGACGCTGAACAGCAGCGCAAGCCGCGTGACGATGCGCCGCGATGGCCCGAGCGGAGGAGCGGCCGTCGCCGCGTGCGATCCTGTACGCGGCAATCGGGTGTACAGCACGCAGACCGCGAGGCCTGTCGACGCATAGACGAGAAACATCATGCGCATCGCAGCCAACAGCGAAATCCCGGTGTGCGAGGCAAGCCAAAGGGGCAGGCCCGCGGCAAGCGAGCCCAATGCGGCCGACACGGCGCCGACCAGGCTGTAGCGGGCAAACAGCGCGGTTCGCGCGTCGCCGGTCGTCGCTTCGGCCAGACGCGCCTGCTCGAGTGGCAAGAAGAGGCTGACGTCGCCGGAGCTCGGGTTGAGCGTGCCGACGAAGGCGACGACAAGCAACGGCCATATGGTCGACAGGCCGGCAAAACCGATGCCGGTGGCGACCATCAGGACGGCTGCGAGCGCCAACATCCGACGGTGCGGGAAGCGGCTGGCGGCCATGCCGACCGCGATCGTCGCGACAGCCGAACCCATCAACGTCGCGGTGCTGACCAACCCGACATCGATTTGCGCGAAACCGAGCAAGAGCAAGTACGCGGGGAGTAGCACTGCGACGAAGCCATCACAAAACCCGCGCAGACCGCGGCTCACGAGGATGATCCACGCGGCAGGCTCGACACCGGCCGGAAGGAACCGGTGCGAGAGACGGATCGCGCATGAGACGGCCACGCGGCCGCTAGGCACGCGCATCGCGTCGACACCAAGCGTAGAGCGCGTCGTACATCACCATCCCGTGCCGTAGTTGCTCATGATCATCGGCAAAGTTCTCGGAGAGGCCGATCGAGATGGCGTACAGGCCGGTCGCTTCCGGCGCGAGATCGAGCCGCCCTGTATCCGCGCCGCGCACGATCTCGGCGAGTTTGAGTAAGGCCGGGTCATTCGGCTGGTACTTGTCGAGAAACGCATCGAAGCTGCAACGGTCGTCGTGGTGCCCCAGTTCGACGTCAGGCACGTCGTAAGGAATTGCGCCGGTTTCCTCTGCCATGCGCAACACGTCGGGGCCCGGGACGTAGAGAAACTCGGGGGCCTTGTCGATAAACCGGGCGATCAGCCATGGGCAGGCGATTCGATCTATCTTCGGCCGTTCACGCGTAATCCATTTCATGGCACTTCTCCAGTCTGGCGGTGCGGAGGACATAAGCGATGCGCCCGAACGGTCAGTCGTCGTCTTCGTCCTCGTCACCGGCCGGGCGACTGACAATCAGCCTGCCGTCGTCAGCCACAAGCAATCTCTGCTCCGCACCGTTGGCTGCGACCGAAACGACATAGAGCGACTTGCCGTCTTTCGTGCGTCGCTGGATTTTCTCGACGCTGCCGAAATCGCGTTCGATCGCTGCCTGAAGTACACCGCCCATCCGCCCGCTCGGGCCAAGGCTGTCGAAGTAGATCTCATGCAGGATCATCGAATTCGCGGCGATCAGTTCCTCGCGCTTCAGACCGTTCAACACGAACACGGGCGTGCTCGCCGGGTCGATCCCGGCCAACTGGTCGGTGATCGCGCTCAGGCGTTTGACGGCCCCGTCGTAGTTGTTCTCGTAGTGGCTGCGGATCAGCCATTCGGACAGGCCCGGCAGCCCGGTCGGGTCACAGGACAACGTTTTCATCTGGTACGTCATGATCGTCTCCTGGAGACGCGAGTCAATGGTGGAGTAACGGGTAGGCCACCAAACCGAAAAGCGCCGCAGCGGTGACGATTACCGGTTCCTGGAGCTTCTTGACGTGCCACAGCAGCAGAATGGTCGCCACGGCAA